>DAISHS010000007.1:0-33987 GCA_036822415.1 Chloroflexota bacterium | reverse complement strand
TGTGGAACGCTGAACGATGAATGTGGAACGCTGAACGATGAGTGTGGAACGCTGAACATACGCCCTCTTCGGCGTTCAGCATTCTGAATTCAACATTCAGAATTATAAAACGGAGTAAAGCATGTCAGATCGTCCTTATGATGTGGTGGTGCTCGGCGGAGGGCCGGGCGGGTATGTGGCTGCAATTCGGGCCGCGCAGTTGGGGCAGAAGACGGCTCTGATTGAGCGCGAGGCCCTGGGCGGCGTGTGTCTCAATTGGGGGTGCATTCCGTCGAAGGCCCTGCTGAGAAACGCCGAAGTGGTCAATACGTTGCAGCGCGGCAAGGAGTTTGGGTTTGCGTTCGAGAACCTGACCCTGGATTTCACCGTGGCCTACCAACGCAGCCGCCAGGTGTCCGAGCGCCTGGTCAAGGGCATCGGCAGCCTGATGCGCAAGAACAAGATTGACGTGTTCGAAGGCAGCGGCGTGCTGCGCGCCGTCGGTAAAATTGAGGTGACGTTGAACAAGGGCGGCAGCCAGATCGTCGAAGCCACGAACATCATCCTGGCGACCGGCGCACGCGCGCGCGGCCTGCCCGGCCTGGAGCTGGATGGCGAGCGCATCATGGGCTATCGCCAGGCCATCGTTCAGCCACAGGCGCCCAAGAAGGCGTTGATCGTGGGCGCCGGCCCCATTGGCATGGAATTTGCCTATGTCTGGCGCGCGTACGGCACGGAGGTGACCGTCATCGAGATGCTGCCGCAGGTTTTGCCGCTGGAGGATGATGAGGTAAGCGCCGAGGTGGCAAAAGCCTTCAAGAAGATGGGCATCAATGTCCTGACTTCTACCCGTACCGAGGGCGCGGAGCGCACGGCCGACGGCGTCAAGGTCAAGGTGAAAAACGTAGATAGCGGCGCGGAGTCAAGCCTGGATGCCGATCTGGTGCTGGTGGCGACCGGTGTGCGCCCCAACAACGAAGGCATCGGCCTGGAAACGCTCGGGGTCAAGACCAACCGCGGCGGTTTCGTCGAGGTTGATGAGTATTTGCGCACCAATGTGCCGGGCATCTACGCCATCGGCGACTTGACGGGTAAGCTGGCCCTGGCCCATGTCGCTTCGGCGCAGGGCATCGTGGCGGTCGAGCATATCGCCGGCCACGAGACCATGCCGCTGACAGACGAAAAATACATGGACATGCCGCGCTGCACCTACTGCGTGCCGCAGGTCGCCAGCCTGGGCCTGACCGAGAAACAGGCGCGCGCCAGGGGCCTGGACATCAAGGTCGGCAAGTTCCCCTTCATCGCCAATGGCAAGGCGCTGGGGCTGGGCGAACGTGAGGGCTTCATCAAGATCATCGCCGATGCGAAGTACGGCGAGATCCTGGGCGCGCACCTGGTCGGCCCTGAAGTGACTGAGCTTTTGCCTGAGCTGGTGCTGGCCAAGACCTGGGAGCTTACGCCGGACGAAATTGCACGCAGCGTCCACGCCCATCCCACGCTGTCCGAGGTGTTGATGGAGACCGCGCACGGCGTTTTCGGCGCCCCCATTCACATCTGAGCCTGGCCGGCCGCTGCTCATCGGCGCGGCTGGTCCCAATAGACAAAAAAGCGGGGGCAAAGGATCGAACGATCCCTTGCCCCCGTCGCTATGCCATCAGAGTTGCCAACTTCCTGAAAAGTTGGCAACTCTGACTATCTGCGCAGCCAGGGAATGAACACCGGCGGGGCGTAAACGTTGGGGAAGTTGTAGAAGAAGGTATTCCCCGCCTGCACCTGCACGCCGACCTGCTGCCCGCCGGCGTAGAGCGGCGGCGGCGCTTCTTCCAGCAGGTAAGCGCCGGCGACGATATCGGGCAGGGTGTAAGCGCCGTCATTGCCGCTGGTGACGGTTGTCACCACGGTGTTGGGCGGACGCTTGAGTTTGATCACCGCGCCGGCCAACGGCGGCTCGCCGGCATCCAGTAGCCCGTTACGATTGAGATCGTTGAACACAATGCCGGCCACATGCCCGGTCTGCGGCCTGGGCGTTGGCGTCATGGTCGGCGTCGGCGTTGACGTGGGGGTGTTGGTCGCCGTGGGGGTCGGCGTCGCCGTCGGGGTATTGGTCGGTGTGGGGGTATTGGTCGGCGTCGGGGTGTTGGTCGGCGTCGGCGACGGGGTGAAAGTCGGCGGCGGCCCCAGGTAAGTGGTGGACTGCTTGGAAACCATCACCAGGTGGATATGCTCGTCGCCGTCGCTGCGACTGTTCAAGCGGAAATCAGCGCCGCCGCTCAGGGTGTTGGCCATGCGCGCATCAGGCGCCAGAAAGACGGCCGTTTTCCAGGTGCGGCTGTTGGTCTTGGTGACCAGAGGCTGGCTGCTGCCTTCGACCACCGCGTCGCGCAGGCCGGTGGCCGAATCGTACTCGATCTTGAAGGTGTCGGTTCCCAGGTCGGCGTAGGTCACCGCAATCCGGATCGTGCTGTTGCCGGCAAAGTAATAGCCGTCACTGATCTTGAACCACATGTACGGGTTGCCGCCGGCCTGATCCGTACGGCGGGCGATCCAGCCTTCGCGGCCGGCCGGCAGATTGGCGTTGTACGGGTTCCTGTAACAAGCATAGGGATTGCCATTGGGATCATTGGCGCCTGCATCGCACCAACCCAGGTAATCGGTTCCGCTCACATTGGTCTCCGCCACGGTGCGGCCGCCGGAGATGTTGTCTTCCTGCGTCAAGTAAAAGCTGTAGTTGCCTACCTGAGGATAGTAGGTCTGTTCGTTGGCCGCATAACAGTAGGTGGTCGGGTTGCGATGTTCACGCATCGCCACCCACACGTTGGCGGTGTTGGTGGTGTTTTTGCCCACGTAATCCTTCATCCAGGAGAACACCTCCATGTTGGGGATGTTGTCCACGCGCTGCCCACTGTTGGGATCACGGCTGAAGAAGAGATCCTCGTTGAGACGCAGGACATCGGCCTTTTTGTCCATGCCGCTCAGCATGCCCCAATAAAGCTCGGTATTGTTGCAGAGCATGTATTGGTACGTTTCGAAGGCGATGGGCACCGATGTGTAGTTTTGGTAGACGGTGTCATACATGCCGCAAAAATTCGTGTTGCTGCAAGTCGTTGACCCACGCCAGGCTTCGTTGAAATCAGGCACCAGGCCGTTGAGAGAAATGCCGATTCCGCGCGGCACCGCATAGTTTGCCAGTTCCCAGCGCTCGGACTCGGTGAAGGTGAATGGAGCAATCTGGATAAAAAGGCCTTTCTGCAGGGTAGAACCGGTGCGGAAAGCAGTGGCGTAGTCGTCAATGATTTCCTTGGTCGTGCTCATCCACAGGCTCTTCGTCAGCCCGGCGCTGATGAGGGCTGGATTGTCGTTGCCACCCGCGTTGTTTTCGCCATAGGTGCCAAAGCCGATGGACACCCATTCCAGGCGCGCATCGTTCTTGTAACGATTCCCCAGGGCCGTGACAAAGGCGCCGTAGGGATTCAAGTAGCTGCGGAACCAATAGCGCGGCACGCGCCACAGCCCATCCGGGCAGCCGCCCGAAGGCGAAATTTCGCACGACGCCGTGATGACGACCGCGTTAGGGTTGCTCTGCCAAACCCAGGCTGGCGTGCCATTGATGCCGCCGCAGCAGCGGCCATTGTAGGTGCTGATGCCGATCGCTGCGCGCTTGCCGGTGGCCGCCACGGCCGTCAGGTAATCGTCAAGCACGGTCCAATCGTAGACGCCATTGCCAGGATTGAGTTCACCCCAGTCGAAGGTGCGCAGATTGCCGGCCAGGGAATAACGGGCCGGGTCAGCATTGCCATCATGGCTAATCATGTACAGCCCCGGATCGTTCATCCAGGGCAACGGAACATCGGGCGCGCTGACGTCTGCAGGCGCCGTTTGCCCAAAAACTACGGTTGCCAGCAAAACCAGCAAGGCCAGCGCGCTGAGCAGTGTGGCAAAAAGGAGTTGAAATCGTTTCATGGTTAAACCTTGTCAAACCTCGTGAGATGGGGCGAGTGAACTCAGTATAGTGTTGGCAACTTAACGCCAGATGAAGATCGCTCACGCGAAAGTGACAGAACTGTCATTTAAGCCCCTGGCTTTAGCGCCAAATCAGCGGGAAAAAGCGGTTGATGACCGGGATGGGCGTTGGTGTTGGCGTTGCTATCGGGGTTGACGTGTCGGTCGGCGTCGGCGTCGGGGTGTCCGTTGCTGTCGGCGACGGCGTCTCTGTCGGCGTGGCGGTCTCTGTCGGCGTAGCGGTCGCTGTGGCGGTGGGTGTTCGGGTCGGTGTGCGCGTCGGCGTCAGGGTCAAGGTGGGGGTGTTGGTCGCCGTCGGCGTGTCGGTGACGGTGGGCGTGGGCGTAGCCGGCGGCCGATAGTGATAGATGCTGCCATCATGACTGACCAGCCAGCCGTGGTTTTCATCGAGCAGCTCGATATCCCAGAATTCGCTGGCGCCAGCCGGCGCCGTCACATTGTCCCAGTCCTGCCCGTTGGCCGTGTAGGCCAGCGCGCCGCTGTAATTCGGATCGGCGCCTTCACCGCCCACGGCCCAGCCCACGCCGTTTGCCAGCACGGCCAGCCCAAAGAACTTACGCCCCGACTTGCGGGTTTGCTCCTCCCACGGGGCCGTGCTGCCCGCGGCCGCCGAGTAATAGACGACGCCATGCGTGGCGGTGGCGCCGGACATCCAGCAACGATCGCTGCTGACGCAGTGAATGGCTGTATTGTCCGCGCCGGTGGCAAAGAAAAAGCTCCAGCTTTGGCCGCCGTCCGTGGATTGATACAACTTGGCGCCATTGGCGGCCGCATAACAGGTGCTGCCCTCGAAACAGGCAAAGTCCCAGATGACCACACCGCCTGGCCCGCCATCCACATCGAACAGGCGCCAGCTGGCCCCGCCGTTGGTCGAGCGGAAGACCTCACCCTGCGTGCCGCCCAGCAGAATCGTATCGGGCGTGACGATGCCGACCGAGTAGAGCCAGCCGCCATAGTTCGGGGTTTGTGACAAAAGCCAGGAGCTGCCGCCGTCGCTGGTGCGCAGGATGTAGCCGTACTGTCCGGCTGCCCAGCAGTTGTTGGCGTCCAGGCAATCGAGGCCGTGCAGCCAGCCCGTGGCCGGGTGCGCCTGTTCCGTCCACGTGTCTCCGCCATTGGTGGTCTTCAGGATAATGCCGAACGCGCCGCCCAGGCCGGGGTACCAATCTGAGCCGCCGACGGCATAGCCTACCTGCGCATCGAGCATCTTGATGCCGCGCAGGGTGGCTTCGGAGTGGGGATAACTGTACTGTAATTCCCATGCGCCGACGACGGCCGGCCGGCGCGGCGGCTGCTCCTGGGCGCCGCCATGAGCAAAACTGCCTGCCAGGACGATGCCGACCAGGCAGGAGATAGCAACGAGCAAAGGTATCTTCACAACTGAACTCCGTATCGGTGTGGGGTGAAAAAGGGTGGGTAGGCGACGGGATGGGCCTTTTACAGCCGACTCTTCAGCCGGGTGCGCCAATACTCATGCAGCGCCAGGAAGGCGACCGCGGCCTGATTGCGCTTTGCCGTATCTTGCAAGCCAAAGCGGCCGATATTCCAGGTGATGATGGCATCTTTGCGCGCGCGGGTGATGCCCACGTACAAAAGGCGCAACCGTTCGGCCGCATAGTCCAGCCGCGCTTGCGCCGAAGCGGCGCCCTCGACGTAGCCGGCAGGATCATCATCCAGAATGGCTTGCATCAAGGCCAGGGTTTCAGCCTGCGGGTTGAGATCCGCGCGCACGAACCACGGCTCGGAGAGGTAGGCATCGTGCGGCTGGGCCGCGGGAAAGCTGTAGTTGTTGAGGGCCATCAGGTAAACGCGATCCCATTCCAGGCCCTTGGCCGCATGCATCGTTGCAATCGTGACCACGCCCTTCTTGGGTTCGTAACCGGTGTCGGCCGCCTCGAAGCCGAGAAAACGACGCTCATTGCGCGCAATGATCCCCAGCTCGTCGGCCAATTCCAGCAGGCGCACGCTGCTCTTGGTTTCTGCCACGCCGGTCAGCACCACCGCCAGCTTGTGCGTCAAGGCCAGCTCGCTTGGCTCGGTGAACAACTCACGGCCCAGGGTCAGCACCAGCTGATCAATCGGCAGGACACTGGCTTCGAGCCAGCGCTGCACGGCCACGCGAAAATTGCGCAGGTCATCCATGATCGCTGGCTGCTCCAGGGCAAGCCTGAGGCCGGCCAGCCAATCACCGCCAGGGCCAGGATAGAGAAAATCCTCTACGTTTGCCAGGCGCGCCAGGGCCTTCTGCACCTGTTGCGATTGCGCCAGGCTGAGCGTTGACAGGGGCAACGGGCCGGTCCCCAGTGCGGGCGCTGTCAGCGGCAGCTCAGCCGCGTCGGGGGCCAGGAGGCCATCCTCCGCATCCTCCGCCGGGGGTGGCTCGGCCAGCGCCGCAGCCGCGCGCTCGTCCTCGGTCAGGTCAGTCTCGACCTCACGGCCGCGCCCCCACCAGACCTGCCGATAGATATCGGCCAGCCACGGGCGCTGATCGGGCTGCGCCAAATAGCGCACCACCAGCTGCAGCTTGCCGGCGACGTTGCGCGTCTCCGCGCTGCTGCGCAGCAGTTCTTCATAAGGCAGGTTGAGCGTCTTGAGGGCCGCCGCCAATTGAAAGCCGCGGCTGTTTTCTGGCACCAGGACGGCCACTGTCCAGGTGGGATGTTCGGGCAGCCAACGACGCAGCGAATCGGCCACGGCCTGCAATTCAGCTTCCGGCGTGTGGGCACGCTCGTCCAGGTAAATAAACGATTCGTCAGGATTGGGTTGGGGATCGGAGGCGGTCGTGGGCTGGATGGTCTGGTGCAAGAACGCGTGCTGGCGCAGCCAGGCGACCGGATGCGCGCTGCAAGTCCAATCCACCAGGTAGTTGGCCAGGGCAATGATCGGCCGCGCCGAACGGCCCGAATCGGGCAGGTCATGACGCACAGCGCCCGGCTCGTGCAAGAACTGGCGGAGATGCGCGGGATCAGCCGTGGTGAAGGTGGTGTTGATGGCCTGGTTTGGATCTCCCACACGCACCCAGTGACCGCCGCCGCTTCCCTGGGGGCCTTGCTCGCTGGTGTTGGTCAACAGGCGCAGCATTTTTTCTTGCAGCAGGCTGGAGTCCTGGGCTTCGTCTTCCAACACGTAGGGCCAGCGTCGCCGCAAGCGTTCCAGAAAATCGGGCGCCAGGCGCAACGTCAACAAAGAAAGGCGAATCAGGTCGTCGAAATCTACCATGTTGCGCATCTGCAGCCCGCGCTGGTAGGTTTCGTAAACGGCCAGCCCCAGACGCAGCAACGCGTGACGTGGGCCGGCCAGGCTCCCCAAGCGGCTGCGCAGCTCGGTTGGCGTCAATTCCAGGTCTTTGGCGCGGCGGATGACCGCGCCGACGACCCCGCGCGCCACCTCAGGCCACTTTTCACGGCGGATGTTGCCCAGGCTGGCTTCGTTCAGCGTCTCGCTGAGGAAAAATTCGAGCGCGGCCGGCTCCTGGCCCAATTGATGCTGCAAGGCCTCATCCAACACCTGCTGGGCCGCGCGTTCATCGGCGATTTGGAAATCATCGGCCAGGCCGGCCAGCGCGGGGCGCATGCGCACGATGTCGTTCGCCAGCGCGTGCAGCGTGCGCACGCGGTAGCCAACGTTGGGCAGCAGGTCGAATTCGACGCGCAAGATGTCGGCGATGCGCTGGCGAAAATTTTCGACGGCCGAGTTGGAGAAGGTAACGATCAGGACTTCGGGAGCCTCGAACGGATTGATGATGTCCTGCGGGCGCGCGGCCAGCTCATGCACGAGTTGGGCGGCCAGGTAGCTCAGCGTTTGCGTTTTGCCGCTGCCTGGCACCGCGCTAATGCCCAGACGCCCGGCGCGGAACTGCAGCACCCGCGCCTGCGCCGGCCGCGGGATGAAACGCCGCGGTGAGGTAGATGTCGCCTCGGCTCTTTCCATTAGTCTACCATCCCCGTCGTCCTGTCCTGTCCTAACACGCGCTGTAAAACCTGCACCAACAAGCCTTGCTGTTCGAAGCCCTGTTCGCCCCACTGCGTGATGCCCAGGTGAACGCGCGTCCGGCAGCGGCGCAGCAGTCCCAAGAGCAGACGATAAAGATTTTGCTGTTTGGTGGCCATTTCATCGGCGTCGGTCCACACCTGGTCTTCACCCCAACGCCGGCTGAGCACGTAAGGATGGGTCAACGGCTGGTCGAGGCGCTCGGCCCAGCCCGCGCTGCCAACATCGAGCCAGAACTGGTGTTGCACGGCGCGATTGCGCATCAAGAAGGTGTAGGCGGGCGCGAGCAAAACGGCATTTTCGTCCTCTTGCCAACCTTCCACAAAGAGCGCGCCGATCAAACCGCTTTCTACCAGGCTCAGGTAATCGCGCCCCATGTCCAGGAGCGAGGTTTGGCCGACGCCGGTGACCGCCCAGCGGAATTTGCGCGCCGACTCGATGAGCTGTGCAGCGACGCGGCCGGCGTCGAAGTCGGCGTGAAAACGAAAGCCAGGCTGGCTGAGCACTTCGCCGAACAGGCGGCTGAGAAAATGATCGAGCGCCTGCACCTCGCCTTCCCGGTAGGCCAGCAACCAGCGGCGCAGCTGTTCATACGCCTGCCCCAGCCGGTAGGTGATGCGTTCCTGCGTCTTCCCGGCTATGATGTCGAACGAGGTCAGCGTCGGCGGCTCACCTGCTTTCGCGCGATAAACGATGCGGGTGAGGAGATGCGCCCGTACCGGATCGAAGCCTTCCAACGCCAGGTAGAAAGCCTGGGCCACATCAGCGGTCAGCGGCGGCAGCTGCCAGCCTGGGTGCGCCAACGCGGCCAGGGTCAGGAGGCAGCGCGTGGCTGGTTCGGCGCGCAGGGCGCGTGACGGTCGGTGCGAACGCGCCGGCACACCCCGCTGCGCCAGACGATCCAGCAGCGAAAAGCGCAGGGAATCGCTGACGAACGGCGCCAGGACAGCGATCTCGCTTGCCGGCACGTTGTCCACCTGCACCAGGTGAGCAATGCGATCGGCCGTCCAATCCAGCATTTCAGGATAAAAACGGCGCAGGGCCACTTCGAACGCGGCGCGGGCCGCGCCGCCAACCGTTGACGCCTCTGCGCTGACCGCCGCCGTGGGCGCCGGCTGGCGTCCGCCGCCCACCTGACGCGTCAAGGCCGCGGCCAGCATTTGCACATCCTCGGATGAGACCTGATTGACCGTCAACGCCGCCTGTTGCGCGCAGGCGTTCTGCAGCTGGCGCGCGGAATCAGGATCGGCGCCCAGGAAAACCCGGTAGCCCGCATCGGCGTCATAGATCAGCAGCGCCGATTTGAGGTCGGGCAGCCAGCGTTGCAGCAAATCATGCGCGACCGGCGTGTCCTCTTCCAGGTTATCCGCAATCAGATGGTCATAGCTGCGGAAGAGCTGCGTGCGACACCAGTCGTTCGCCAGCAAGGTGCGGCTGAAAACCTCAATTTGCAGGGAAAAATCGAGCAGGTTGTTTTGCAGGCAAAAGGCGCGAAACGCATTGACCAATTCTTGCGCGGTCTCATAGGCCAACGGTCGCGCCGAATCATGCTGCCAGGCCTGCTTCAAGCGGCGCGCGACGTCGGTGTGTGGGAAGCCCACCAATGCCGCCTTGTTCAGGTTGTCGAGCACCTGGCTGATGATGCGCGCCTGCGAGAGGCTGAGCGCGTCCAGGCGGCCGCTGTCCACCACGGGGCGCACCAATCCGGCCATGTAGTATTGGGCCGTTTCCAGGGTCAGGAAAACTGGCTCACGATCAGGGTGAGCAAAGCCGGCGTCGCCAGCAATCAGCGGCCAGTACAACTCAACCTGATTGCGGGCCAGGCCGCCCACGGTCTGCACGGTGACCTGACTGCCGCTGCGCGCCAGGGCCGACGCGGCCAGCGCTTTCCAGTAAGGCTCGGCCAGGCTGCGCTGCGGCGCCAGCACCAAAATACGGCGCGCGGAGACACGGCGTTGGTTGAGCAAATGGTGCAGGCGCGCGATCCCCAGGGTGGTTTTGCCCGCGCCCGCGGGGCCGTGGAGGAAGACTTTGTTGCCTTCGATGGCCCAGGCGGGCAAATCGGCCAGGACAAATTGGGCAGGTAATGGCTGTGAGTCAGAAGCGGACATGATTAAAAGATGAGAGTTGCCAACTTGTCGGAAAGTTGGCAACTCTGACTCTGAGCTACTTTTGCAGCTGCATGGGCATAATAACCTGGGTGTAGTCCTCAGGGCCGACGCCGACGGGGCGAATAACGCCCGGCGCCGTGGAGCGGGTAATTTCCATCGCTACCTGCGGCGTATCAATGGCCGACAGGGCGTCAATCAGGTATTTGGCATTGAAAGCGATTTCGTTGGCGTCGCCTTCGACCAGGGCATCCATCTCGCTGACGTTATCGCCCAGCTCGGCCGATGTGGCCGTGATGGTCAGCGTGCCCGGTTTGAGTCCTTCGGCCGGCAGCACTTGCAGGCGCACGGCATTGGCCGCCTCGCGTGCAAACAGGAACGCCACCCGCACCGTGCGCAGGAATGTCTGCGTATCGAGCAGGGCGCGGGTTTTGAAACTGCGCGGGACAATGGCATTGTAGTCGGGGAAGGTGGCGTCCAGCAATTGGCTGACAATGTCCACCTGATGATAGCCTGCTTTGCCATCGCTCTTGCCCCAGATGTGGAACATGATCTGGTTGCGCGCCGGCGTAATGGTCACCTCGATCGAGCGCTCGTCGCTGGCATCAGCGGCGATGCGTGCGACTTCCGTCAGCGAGCGGGCCGGAACGATCACCGTATTGCGCGCGCCGCCGATCATGCCCATGCCGCCGCTGCGCCGCGCCAGGCGGTAACCATCCGTCGCCGCCATCGTCAGGCGGTCCTCTTCGAAACGCACCTCGACGCCGGTCAACGTGGGGCGGCTTTCATCGGTGGAAGCCGCAAAAGCAACCTGGTTAATCATCTGGCGTAGGGTCGAAGGGGGCAGTTCGATGACGGCCGCATCGCCCCGGTCCGCCACCGTGGGAATGGTGGGGAATTCGGACGCATCGATGCCCTTGAAATTGGCTTCGTAGCGCGCGCACTTCAGATTGAGGGTCTGCGTGCGCACGGCCAGGTCCAAATCAATTTTCTCGGCAGGCAGCGAATTTACAAATTCGGACAGAATTCGCGTGGGTATCGTGATGGCCCCCTCATCTTCGACTTTCGCGCCAATCCAGCAATTAATACCAATTTCGAGATTCGTTGCCGCCAGCCTGAGTTGACCCTGGTCGGTAGAGAGTAAGATATTGCTCAGAACGGGCAGTGTGCTACGGGAGGATACCGCCCGCCCCACAATCGAAAGACCTTTGGATAAATTTTCTTGCAAACAAGAAATGCGCACGTGACAGCCTCCTTGAGGTGACGAGTAACGTCGAGTAACTCATAATTGAAGGCCAGTATACCATACAACCGACTTCTATTCCAATCTTGACGGCGGTTTCAAGCCTGCGCCGGGCCGCCTGATGGCAGCTCAACCGTTTTGAAGACAACCTTAAAATTACGAACACGACAGAAGTAACGTTTTTGTTGCAAGGTGATGAAAATCACGGTTATTTTGGGTTCAAGAAAAATGGCTGTCCTAGATGTTGTGTAGCACAGACGTTCGCCGGGCAGACTTGACGTAAAAGATCGAAATAGAGGCGTTTGGAGCCTGCGCGAGGCGGTTGCACGAGTTTGGTTGGCATGGTAGAATGTTAACGACCGTTAGAGTGGCGGTGGGGATGTTCATCACCTGAAATTGCTTGATCGTAGCCTGTGATGTCTAACCACTTGGTCCCCCGATGTTTTGGCACGCGTGCCGGCTCATCGAAGACTAATCCACGTAGCCCTTGCTTGTTCCGCCTCCTCAATACGAACGGTCAACGGTATTGTCAGGTTTGGAAGTGTTCCCCGCCATCATCGCACCCACCCCCAAGCTTTGCTGTCCCTATCAGTGGTCTGAAGGCGATGAAACACTGGATGTAAAGAGACGATGGGAAAAAATTATGTCTGGGATAACCCAAATGAACAATGGCTTAGCCCCTGCCGTTCACTGGCAAGCCGCACTGGGTGAACTAAAACTGCAAATGCCGCGCGCAACCTTTGACACGTGGGTCAAAGATACAACGGTGGTCGGTTGTACCCAGGACGAGTACACCATCGGGGTTCCCAACGCTTTCGCCAAGGATTGGTTGGAGAACCGCTTAGGCCTTACCATGCGCCGCACCCTGGCAACCATCGTTGGCCGCGGGGTTGATTTACGCTTTGTGGTGCGCAATCGCGAGGTGCAAGAACAGCCTGGCAGCGCTGAATCGCCCTTGTTACGCGCCGATCCGGTCGCTGCTGAATCATCACGCCATGAACCGACCAGCCGTCATCGGAATGGGCACGGCAATCGGCTCACGGCCCTATCGGATAGCGTTTCTTCACCGCCGCTCAACCCCCGCTACACCTTCGATGCCTTCATCGTTGGTTCGGGTAATCGCCTGGCCCACGCCGTGTCCCAGTCGGTGGCGGAAAAGCCAGGCGAGGCCTATAACCCGCTCTTCCTCTACGGCGACGTGGGCCTGGGCAAAACGCATCTCTTGCAGGCCATCGCTCACGACCTGCAACGGCGCGGCCTGCGCGTCATCTACGTATCGTCAGAGGCTTTTACCAATGACCTGATTGGCGCCCTGCGCACGCAGGGCACCGAGGCTTTTCGTGAAAAATATCGGACCTGCGACGCGCTGTTGATTGATGACATCCAGTTCATTGCCGATAAGGAGCGCACGCAAGAGGAATTCTTCCACACCTTCAACGCGTTGCATGCCGCCAATCGCCAGGTCGTTCTCTCCAGCGATCGGTCGCCGCGCTCCATTTCACTGCTGGAAGATCGCCTGCGCTCGCGCTTCGAGGGCGGCTTGACCGCAGACATCAAAGCGCCAGACCTGGAGACGCGCGCGGCCATTTTGCAGGCACGCGCCAACAATCAGCCGACGCCGGTGCCGGCCGATGTGTTGATGCTGATTGCGCATCGCGTGCAGACCAACATCCGCGAACTGGAAGGCGCCTTTACACGCGTCGTGGCGCAGGCGCAGCTGCTGAACCGCCCCATCACCAGCGAGCTGGCGGAACGCATCCTGGGCGAGTTAGCGCCGCTGCGCGCCAAGCCTACCGCCGATGGTATCTTGAAAACCATTTGCAGCTACTACAAAATTGAGCGCGAGGCCTTGCTCAGCGCGTCGCGCAGCCGCAGTATCGCCTGGCCGCGCCAGGTTGCCATGTATTTATTGCGCACGGAGCTTGACGTGTCGCTGCCTCAAATCGGGCAACTCCTGGGTGATCGTGATCATACGACGGTGATGTATGGCGTGGAGAAGGTGACCCAACGCTTGCCTGAGGACGAAGCGGCGCGTAAACAAATCATGGAGATCCGCGAACGGCTCGCGACTGGAAAATGACCTGAACGTTGTTGTTTCCTAAAAAAACACGTTTACTTGTGGATAAGCCCTGGCCTAAACGGTGGATAACTAGCGCGGGCTGTGGATAAAGTTACTTCAGCGTTGCCAACTTGCAGAAAGTTGGCAACGCTGTTTAATCAACAGGACTTGGCCTGGCCGCACGCATCCTTTTGACAAAAAGCGTAGGGAGACTAAAATTCCGGTAGGTTTACTGAGGTTTTGCGATGAATGAACTAACCGCCGCTGCTACTGACCAGGGACGCTGGTTAACCTTGAGCGAAGCCGCTGACCTGCTGGGCGTTCATCCGACAACCCTGCGCGCCTGGGCCGACGCCGGCCAGATTCAGATGTTTCGCACGCCAGGCAGGCATCGGCGCTTTGCCGAAGGGGACATCCGCCGCTTTTTGCACAGTGGGCGGGCGCTGATGACCGCGCCGGCGTTGGAAGCGCTGGCCAGCAGCCTGCTGCAGCACACACGGGCAGACCTGGCGCAGGAAGCCTCGCATGGCGAGCGCTGGCTGACCGCGCCCGACGAGACGGAGCGTCATTTGCGCCGTGAATCGGGCAAGCGCCTGCTGGCGTTGACGATTCAATACCTGGTGCGCGAACGGGGGCGGGAGGACATCCTGGCCGAAGGCCGGCGCCTCGGCGCGCAGTACGGCGCCAACTCAGCCCAGCGCGGCCTGCCCCTGGCAGACACCACGCGCGCCTTTCTCTTTTTTCGCGAATCCATGAGTCAGGCCCTCCGCGGTACGCATCTGCCGACCGGGCAGGCGGATGCGGACATGGCCCGTATCGAGTCGCGTCTCAAGCATTTCATGGACGAAGTCCTGTTCGCCACCCTGGAGGCCTATGAAGCGGCGCGCTTGACGCCGCTGACCGGTCAGCTCGCATGAGCGCAGCCGCCGGCCCGCGCGCCCCTGTTTTTCGAGCGCATCATGCCCGTCTGACTCAACGCCTCACTGGTTTACGGCTCTGCCCCGCGCGCACCATCGCCCGCGGCGCCTGGCGCAAACGCTTTTTGCGGCGCTTTTGATCTGAAGGAGACTTGCATCGGTCATGAATTGGCTATCCCTTCTTGCCACCCTGGTCACCCTCACCTTCGCTGGCTTCGTTCTCTACCGTTACGCCTACCGCGGCGGCGCGCATCTGCTGCTGTGGGGCCTGGGCTTGATCTTGTATGCCATCGGCACCTTCGCTGAGTTCTATCTCTCGTTGCGCTGGAGCGCCGCCTGGCTGCATCTGTGGTACATTGGCGGCGCGCTGCTGACGGCCGCCTGGCTGGGGCAAGGCACGGTCTATCTGCTCGTGCGCAGGCCGCTCTGGCTGCCCCATGCGCTGATGGGCCTGCTCCTTCTCGGCTCCATCTACGCCGTCTGGCGCACCTTCGCCACACCGCTCGACAGCGCCGCGTTTTCCGCAGCCACGGCCGTCAGCGCGCAGTACAAGCAGATCATGCCGCCTGGCGGCGTACGCCTGCTCACGATTCCCTTCAACATCTACGGCACCTTCGGCCTGGTGGGCGGCGCGATCTATTCGGCCTGGCTCTTCTGGCGCAAACGCATTTTGCCCAACCGCGTCATCGGCAATGGGTTGATTGCCGTTGGCGGCCTCGCGCCTGCGTTTGGCGGCGTCTTCACCCGCTTGGGGCATCCCGAATTTCTCTACCTGAGCGAACTGCTCGGCGCCATCATCATGTTCGGCGGCTTCCTCGTGGTCATGACCACGCGGCCGCAGGCCAAAGCCAGCGCCCCAGCGCGGGCCGCCCTAAGGTAAGCGAGCCGACGCAGCAAAAAAGCCGCTGACCACAGCGGCTTTTTTATTATTCAGCTTGCCTTTCGGCCAGAACCGGGAGGCTGTTTGCTGGCCTTTTCGCGCTTGCCATCCCTCCTGCACGGAGCGATTTTAGTTTATCTTACCAGCCAAAGCGTTTCTCGTTACCAGCCAAAGCGTTCTTCGCGCCAGGGGTCGCCTTCCATGTGATAGCCGTTTTGCTCCCAGAAGCCAGGGCGGTCGCCGGCCATGAACTCAAGGCCACGCAGCCACTTGGCGCTCTTCCAGAAGTATTTCGACGGTACCAACATGCGCAGCGGGTAGCCGTGCTCCGGCGTCAAGGGCTTGCCATCGTACTCGAAGGCCAGCATGGCGTCCGGGTCGTCGGCCAGAATCTCCAGGCTGATATTGGTCGTGAAGCCATACTCTCCATGCTCCATGAGATGGGTGGCTTCCGGTTTGACCTGCACCAGCTTCAAGACCTCCTGCCACGGCACGCCTGTCCAGGTGGTGTCGAGTTTGCTCCAGCGCGTGACGCAGTGAATGTCAGCCGTGATCGTTTTGCGCGGCAGGGCCATGAGCTGCTCCCAGGTCAGGCGCAGCGGCTCGGCCACCAGGCCGAAAATGCGAAAGTCCCATTTCGACAAGTCCTTGTACTGCGGCACGTTGCCGTAGTGCAGAACCGGGAAGCGCTCGGATAACACTTGCCCCGGCGGCACGCGCTCGTTCGCCGAACGCGCGGGGACGTTGGCCTTCTTCAGTCGTTCCACTTTCTTCAACGGATTATCAAACCACATAGATTTTCTCCCATCCATGACTCCGGCCCACCGGCTTGGGCGCCCTGCAAGCACTCATCGGCATAGTCCAGGCGGACACGCGTTCGTTACACTATGACTGCGCGCGGGCGCACTCCGTCACGCGCGCCAGGGCTGCGCGCAGGCAAAGATTCCTGACGCTGACTTTGCGTTTCCGGGCCGCCTGGCGTATAATGATAACGCTCTATCCATTCATCCCCCTGAGTCAGGACGGCGTTTCATGACTGCTGTCTTCGTCAAATTCCGGCTCAAACCACGAGCCGGCTGCCCGTCACCATCCCGCAGCCCAGCGCAATCGAAGCCGTTATGCAAATACTGCATAACGGCTTTTTATTTTTCTTCACCGTCAAACCAGACACAGCTTCCCAGCCGTTGTCGCTAAGTGAATGTCAACAAGGAGGTGGTTATGAATTTAGGTGGTTACACCAATCGAGTGGCGTGGGTAGATTTGACCGCAGGCGCGGTGGAATACCGACCCATTGCCGAAGAAGATGCACGCAAATACATCGGCGCGCGCGGCCTGGGCGTCAAATATGTCTTCGACAACGGCCCGCAGGTGGACGCGCTGTCGCCAGAGAACATTCTCTGCTTCATGAACGGTCCTCTGACCGGAACCGATGTCAACCTGAGCGGCCGCATGGCGGTCGTCACCAAGTCACCCCTGACCGGCACCGTCACCGATTCGCATCACGGCGGCTGGTCTGCCGCGCGGCTCAAATGGGCGGGCTTCGATGGCCTGGTTTTCCAGGGCAAGGCCGAAAAACCGGTCTACGCCTACGTCGCCGACGGGCAGGTGACGCTGCACGACGCCAGCGACCTGTGGGGCAAGCACGTGCATGAGACGATCAAGATTCTGCAGGAGCGCCACGGCGGCGCCAAAGACCTCAGCGTCATCACCATTGGCCCGGCCGGCGAGAACCTGGTCAAGTTCGGCTGTTGGGTCAATGAGAACGATCGCGCCTCAGGCCGTGGCGGCACCGGCTGCGTCGGCGGCAGCAAGCAGCTGAAGGCCATTGTCATCAAGGGCGAACACAGCAGTCGGCCGCGGCCGGTAGACAAAGAAGCCTTCAAGGCGGCGCAGAAGGTTGCGCTGCAGCAGCTCATGGACGAGCGCGTCTTGACCTCGCCGCGCAAGGGCGGGTTGTCGGTGTACGGCACCAACGTGCTGATGAACATCACCAGCACCATGGGCGCCCTGCCTGTGCGCAACGGCCAGACGACCTCTTTTGGCGATCACGCCGACCTGCTCAGCGGCGAGCACGTCAAGGCGACGATCCTGGTGAACGATCCCACCTGCCATGCCTGCCCGGTGGCCTGCAAGAAAGAGGTTGAGGTGACGGAAGGGCCATTCAAGGTGCACATGGAGAGCGTCGAGTATGAACCGGCCTGGTCGCTCGGCGCCTTTTGCGGCAACGATGACGTCGCCTCCGTGGCCTATCTGATTGACCGCGCCAATGACTACGGTTACGACGCCATCGAGATCGGCACGGTGCTGGCGATGTACATGGAGTATACGCAGCGCGGTTACGCCAACGGCGAGGGCCTGGACTGGGGCGACACCCATGCGATGGTGGAAATGGCGCGCAAAATTGCGTTCCGTGAGGGGGTGGGTGACGTCCTGGCGGAGGGCACAGGCAAGGCCGCCGCCTTGCTCGGCCATCCCGAACTTGGCATGCACGCCAAGGGGCAGGGCATCCCGGCGTATGACCCGCGCGGCATCAAGGGCATGGGCCTGGGGTATGCCACCAGCAACCGCGGCGCGTGTCACCTGCGCGGCTATTCGCCGGCCGCTGAGGTCGCCGGCAACGTGCTTGGCCCCGGCGGCAAGGTGGATCCCCTGGCGTGGGAGGGGAAAGGCAAGCTGCTGTTCATCTTCCAGAACGTTCATGCCATGACCGACTGCCTGGACGTGTGCAAGTTTGCCACCTTTGCCGAGTCGCTCGATGCGTTCGCGGCGCAGTTTGCCGCCGTCACCGGCGCGCCTTGCACCGCGGGCGATCTGTTGACCGCGGGCGAGCGCGTGTACAACCTGGAGCGCTATTACAACAATCTGAATGGGTTCCGCGAGGGCAGCGATACCCTGCCGAAGCGTTTCCTAGAGGAAGCCTCCACCATGCCCGGCTCTGACGGTCACGTCTGCGAGCTGGACAAGATGCTGGCGGACTACTACGAGGCGCGCGGTTGGGTCAACGGCGTGGTGCCTGAGGCCAAGCTGAAAGAGCTCGAAATTCTCTAAACCGTTCATCCCCTCCTGGCAACGAACGCAGAAACGGGGGCATGGTCGCCGCGCTGGCAGCCATGCCCCCGTTGCGTTCATCCCCGCGCGAGGAGGCCCTGCGCTTGTTTTTATGCTTAGGCGCCGCCGCCTACGGCCGGGAAGACATTGAGCGTGTCCTGCAGCGACAGCAGGGTGTCCATGCCCAGGGGCAGGTACTGGGCATCGCGGCCGTTGACAAAGACATGGACATGCTCATAAAGATTGCCGTCCGGGGCCAACAGTTCCTGGCGCATGGGCGGAAAGCGGGTGACGATGGCATCCACCAGGGCGCGGATGGTCGTTCCCTCCGGCAAGCCGAAATCCACGGTCTTGCCGCCCGCCATGGGGCGCAAAGTGGCAAAGAAATTGACCCTCATCCTCTCCCCCTCTCTCGCGAAATTCACTGAACCATACGCGCCGCTGACCCGCTCAAATGATGCCGGCCTGGCGCAGCCAAACTTCCGTGCGCCGCATGCCTTCGGTCACGTCAATGGTCGGCGCGTAGCCAAGCTGGCGCTGCGCCTTGTCAATGGTGAAACGGCTCGTGTTCAGCAGATAGTGCAATGACCACGGCCCGGCTGTCTGCCTGCCCAACAGGCGCTGCGCCCAACGGCCCGGCGGCGAAATCACCAGTTTTCCTGCCCAGGCCGGCACACTGGGCAGCTGTGACACGCCGAGCATACGCGCGTAGCAGCCATAGAAATCATGAAACGATAGGGTTTGCCCATCGCACAGGTTGTAAGTCTGATTGGACGCGGCCGGGGCAGTCAGAGCCAGCCGCATGCCGGCCACGACATTGTCCACATACCCCAGGTTGACCAGCCCGCCTCCGCCAGCCAGCAAGCGCAGGCGCCCACGTTTGATCTGCTCCACCGGCGTGATCGTCCAGGCCGTGCCGCGCGGGCCATAGGTGCTGGCCGGCCGCACGATGACGACATCCAGGCCGCGGTCTCGCCAACGCTGCACCACGCCTTCGGCGCGAATTTTGCTGTCTGGGTAGGCCTGACCGACCAGGGGCGTGGGCGCGCTTTCGTCAATCAGCGGACTGGCGTTGAGGCCGTAGACGGCCACGCTGCTGACGTAGATCACCCGCGCCACGCCCGCGGCGGCCGCAGCCTGCAGCACAGCCTCCGTCCCCGCCACGTTGACCGCCTCCCCCAGCGTTGGATCGTCAGGGGCGCCGGTCCAGGCGGCGCAGTGAATCACGGCGGCGCAGCCGCTTAGCGCACGCGCCAGCGCGGCTGGATCATCCAGGCTGCCCTCGATCAGGGTGATGCCCTGATCGGCCAGCCAGGCCGCGCGCCGGGCGCTGCGCACCAGGCCGCGCACCGCCGCGCCGGCCTGCTGCAGCTGTTCGCACAGATGCCCGCCGATGAAGCCGCTGGCGCCTGTGACCAGGATGCTGGCGCCGGTCAATGACACGGCGCTCATACGTGCGGCTCTCCAGCCTGCGCCAATCCGTGGCTGACCGCGCGCAAGACATAATTTTCAAGATGACACTGGCATGGAATGGCAACCAGGCGCTGGCGCAGCCTGGGCAGCGAAGGCCGGGGAGACTCACGCAGCAGATCGAGCGCGGCGAAGGCATGCGCGCCCAAGCAGCGGCCGCAAGGCCCTTCAATGGCGCGCACCTGCTGCACGAGCGGATGACTGCCAAAATGCTGGATGGTTTGCACGTGCTGATCGGCCGCCTCCACCGCCAGGACGTGACAGGCGCAGACCGAGACCTCGTTCAGCCGCACGGTGCAGCGGCAGCAGCTGCCGTCCGCGCAGGCTTCGGCAGTCATCTCGGCGCGTCCCAAATCGCGCAAGAGGTCATGCAAAGTTTGCTGCACGGAAACCGTACAGGTCAGGGCGTCGTCATTCAAGATCATTGCTAACTCGATCTGGTTCATTTTGTTCCCATGCGACTCCCCAAAATCGCTCTCGCTGGCCGCCTGGACGCGGTCCGGGCGGGTTGCGCGTAGCGGCTCGGTAAGCATTGCTGTCAGCCGGGCGATTATATCATCCAGTTCTCTTTGCGTCCAACGTTGCTCACTTTGTAATCAGAGTTGCTTGTCCTATGACTACTTTGATGCTAAAATTTGGCCTATGACAATGACATCGCCGACCTCCAAACGCCCGCTCGCGCCGCACGCGGCCGCGCGCAACGTGGCGCGCCCGCTGCCGCAGCGCCGGCGCGCGAGCGCGGCGTTTTTTCTTGGCCTCTGCCTGGGGTTGATCGTTTTGCTGCTGCTGACCGGAATCACCGCTATCCAACTGCGCTTTGCCAACCGGGTTTTTCCGGGCGTGCGCGTGGCCGGGGTGGATCTCAGTGAGCTCACGCGTGCTCAGGCCGCCGCGCGCTTACAGGAGCAGCTGACGCCTTACCAGGGGCCGACGATCTTTTTGCGTTTTGGCGAGCAAGCCTGGTCTTTTTCCGGCTCCGACCTGGGCGTGCAGGTAGATGCCGGCGCAACCGCCCAGCGCGCCTATCAGCTGGGGCGCAAACCAGACCTGCTGGCGGCATTGCAGGAACAGTGGCAGCTTTTGCGCAGGGGCGCAGACCTGACGCCCGTGTTGACCGTGGGTGAGGCGCAGGTGGCCGATCTGCTCAAGCGCATGGCGCAGACCATTGACCGGCCCGCGCACGACGCAACGGTGACGATTCAGGGGTTGGAAGTCGTCACGACTCCGGCCCAGGCAGGACGTGACACCGATTTGCAGGCCACGTGGGCTGCTGTACAGGCGCAGGTGGCGCAGGGTGGATCGGGCACGGTGAATGTGGTCGTGCATGAGGTCTTGCCGGTCGTGCATGATGTCGAAGCGGTGGCAAGCCAGGCGCGTCGTTTGTTGCGCACCCCATTTCACCTCACTTACGCGGGCGATACGGCCAATGGTGAAGCGCCCCAGCAATTTGCCATTGACCCCGTGCAGCTGGCGAGCTGGCTGCGCATCACGCCGCAGCCAACCGCCGCCGGCGGGATTACCCTGACCCTGCAAATAGATGAAACTGCGCTGCGTCATTACGCCGAAAACCTGGCGGCCGGCCTGGCGCGTGATACGCGCGATGCGCGCCTCCATTTTGATCCGGCGACAGGACGCCTCAGCGTCACTTTCCCCAGCCAGATTGGCCGGGCTTTGGACGTAGCCGAGACGGTGACGCGCACGCTGACTGCGCTGAAGATCGGCGCGGCGCAGATAGATCTGCCCCTGCAGGTCGTCAAGCCGGCCGTGGATATGCGCGACCTGGCGCAGATGGGCATTCGTGAGCTGGTAGCCAGCGGCACGACCACGTTCAAAGGGTCGAGCGCATCACGCATCGCCAACATCGCACAGGGCGCCCGTCAGTTCGAAGGCGTGGTGGTGCCGCCTGACGGCATTTTCTCGTTCAATCGGATCGTGGGCGATGTGTCGGCCGCCAATGGCTATGAAGATTCGCTCGTCATTTGGGGCGATCGCACCGCCGTGGGCATCGGCGGCGGCATCTGCCAGGTTTCGACAACCGTCTTTCGGGCCGCGTTCTGGGGCGGCATGCCCATCGTCGAGCGTTGGGCGCACGGTTATGTGGTCAACTGGTATGGCGAGCCAGGCATGGATGCGACCATTTACACGCCCGATGTAGATTTCCGTTTTCGCAATGACACAGGCGCCTATTTGTTGATCGAGCCGGTCCTTGATTTGCAACAAGGACGGCTGACCTTCAATTTTTATGGCACTAAACCAAACCGCACGATCGAACGCACCGGCCCGGAGATCACCAATGTGCGCAAGCCCGAACCGCCTCTCTACCAGGTGGATGCCACGCTGGCGCCAGGCGCCAAAAAACAGGTTGATTGGGCTGTGGATGGCCGCGACGTCGTGGTGACGCGGGTCATCAAACAGGGCGATCGCGTGCTGCGGCAGGATAAGTTTGTGAGCAAGTACCAACCCTGGCGTGCGGTTTACCTGGTGGGGCCGACGCCGGCGCCTGGCAGCTGAGATCCCAAGCGACCAATGCCTGCTGGAGGACATCTTGACGAGGGATCTCGTTCGTGTGCATGTATGGATTCACGGGGTGGTGCAGGGCGTCTATTTTCGCCAGTCTACGCGGCGGCAGGCCCAGATCGCCGGCGTGACCGGTTGGGTGCGCAATCGCGCGGATGGCTCGGTGGAGGCTGTCTTCGAGGGCGAGGCTGCGGCGGTGGCTAATGTCGTGACCTGGTGCCATCGCGGCCCGGTTGCTGCCTTCGTCAGCCAGGTTGATGTCGTCAACGAACCGTATACAGGCGAGTTCAGCCTGTTCAGAGTTAGCGACTGGTAGGTCGCGTCTGCCATCCCCGCAACAAAGGCAGAGACCTGACCTGTCTTGCCCCCCGTCAGGAGTCCTGTGCAGGATAGGCGTGATAAGCAGCCTGGGGCATTGCCAATGGCGACGAAGGACAAGCAAAGGATGAAAATCCGACTTGGGCCTTCGTTTTTTGTCTTTTTGTTAATTTGACGGTTGACGTTGAACAAGCCGTATGTTATACTGCTTATACAATTGCGTTTACGTTTAAGGGAGGTGCCGATTGAAGGCATTGGCTGTTCGCGGGGACACAGCCACCACCAATGGGGCGATGGCGGATGGCGTCATGCCAAATGGAGCGGCGATGAGTCATGTTGCTCAGGCCGCCACGCTAGAAGTTGAGCAGGCGCTGACGCAGCTTCAAGGCTTGGCACAATCCCGTGGTTACTTACTGTTCGATGATATCCTGGCTGTATGGCCGCAAGCTGAGGAGCAGATCGAGGCGCTCGAAGATCTGTTTGCGCGCTTGCAAGAATTGGGAGTCGAGATTTATGCCGATGCCGAGGCCGCCCAGGCCGAAATCGGGCCGTCGCCAGACAGCGTAGCCCTCGAGGAAATTGACACGACCCAGTTATTGGAAGTCGGCATTGATCTGGACCTCAGCGAAATGCCGACCGATGATCCGTTGACGCTCTATTTGCGTGAGATGGGGCGCGTCCCGCTGCTCACGCCAGAACACGAGATGGCCCTGGCCAAGCAGCTGGCCGAGGGACGCACCGCGCGCCGCCGTCTGCGCAGCAACGGCGGCCACATCGAAACAGATCGGTTGCTCGAGCTTTCGCGCCAGGGCGAGGCCGCGCGCGAACACCTGATCCGCGCCAACACACGCCTGGTGGTCAGCGTCGCTAAGCGCTACATGGGCCAGGGCGTGCCCTTTGCCGATTTGATCCAGGAAGGCAACCTGGGCCTGATGCGCGCCGTGGACAAGTTCGAGCCAGAGCGCGGCCATAAGCTCAGCACCTACGCCACCTGGTGGATTCGCCAGGCCATCACCCGCGCGCTGGCCGACCAGGGCCGCACGATTCGCCTGCCCGTGCACATGGGGGATCGCATCCGCCAGCTGTACCGCACCGCGCGCCAGCTTGAACAGAAATTGGGGCGCCCGGCCCAGCCTGAAGAGATCGCCGAGTCCATGGGGCTTGACTCGATTCAGGTGCGCTGGATGCTGCGCATCTCGCGCCATCCCGTCTCGCTGGAGCAGCCGGTGGGCGAAGAGGAAGAGAGCACGCTGGGAAACTTCATCGAGGACGAGGATTCGCCCTCCCCGCCCGATGTGGCCGGCAACAGCCTGCTGCGTGAAAAGCTGGAGGAACTGCTGGAAACCCTGACCCCGCGTGAGGCGCGCATCCTGCGCCTGCGCTATGGGCTGGATAACGGCCGCACCTACACGCTGGAAGAAGTGGGCAATAAGTTTGGCCTGACGCGTGAGCGCATCCGCCAGATCGAGGCCGAAGCCCTCAACCGCCTGCGCCATCCCAGCCGGGCGCGCCAGCTGCGCGACTATCTGTAAAGGACGCAGAACGACAAAAAAATCCTGGCAGCCGCAGACCGCCTCAGGCAGGCTGCCCTTTTATTCAGCCGCTATTAAAAACGTTTTTTTGACACTCGCCCGCCGAATCATCCGGCGGGCGAGTGCGTTTGCTGCCAGCAATCAGGGCGTCAGCCAGCGCAGGATGGCTTCCTGGCCCTGGGGAGAGCCGTAGTAGCCGAAGTGATTACAGGCCGTTTCCACGACTTTCAACCGCGGGTAGTCGCCGTCGCGTACGCTGCCCGCGCTTTTGACCCCGACGGCCAGGTCATTTTGGCCCTTGAAGAGCACATCCAGCCCCAGGTCCACCACGTTGCCCAGCGTCTTGAGGGCAATATCCTTCCAGGTGGCGTTGGGCGGCAGCGGCCGCTCCTCATTGCGCCCGGCCAGCACCAGGTAAGGGACATTGTCCGGCTGCGTCAGCCCGTTGATCTCGCTCAGCAGGGGTGAATCTGGCTCCATGTCTACCGTGGAGACGGCCTGCTGCAGCGCCTGTCTCAGGAACCAGCTGCCAATCAGGGCCGGAACCGTGGGCGCGGCGCTGTTCAGCAGCACGCTGCCCAGCCAGGTGATCGCCTGCTTGCCGTACTTGGCCAAAGGCGTCCCCGCATTGGGCGGGCCGGCCATCACCAGGCGGTCCACGAACGCGGCGCCGCCCCATTTCTCGATCATCGTGCGCGACACCAGCGAACCGAGGCTATGCACGTAGACATCGAGCTGGCGCCCGTCCTCTGGTCGGAAACCGGCTTTGACCAGCGCCTGCTGCAAGGTTTTGGCGTTGTCGGACACCGACGTATTGAAGGTTTCGTAGTCAAAGGTGATGAAGCGGTACCCCAGGCCCTCTGAGTTCAGCCACTGCGCCGGCCCCTGCACCATCCAGCGCGTGTCCGATGTGAAGCCGTGGACAAAGAGCGCTACCTTGGCAACGCCTTCCAGGTCGCCCTCTTCGATGGGCGTATACTCCACCTGGCCCGCCGCGTTGACCTGGGCGTGGCGCAAGCCGGTGTCAGGAATCGGCTGGCCGCTGATCTTGTACAGGTAGAGACGAATGGTGCGCCCAATGCCACGGGTGGAAGGCCCAGAGGGCATCCAGTCAATGCGCATGGACTGCATCATGGGCTGACCGGCCGCACGGGTGGGCGGCTGATCGCCGGTCGCCGGTTCCATCTTTCCACCGACAGGGTAATAGGCCATGCCGTCCGTCGCCACCGCCATCATGCCCTGCGTGTCTTCATCAACCGGCATCGTCAAGATCAGCGGCGCCTCAGGGCTAACTGCGCCGGCCTGGGGCAGCATGTCAATGTAGGCCGCCCCGGCTTCGACGTTGATGCCCCGGCGCGGCATCCCCGGCGCTTCGCTGAAGGTATACGGCTCGATGCCTGGCGTTGTGGCGAAGGCTTGGGGCGGCGGTTGAGTAGTCTCAACTGCGCTGGCGCCGCGCCGGCTCAGCAGCCAGGCGCCGGGGTTGAGCGTGGCGCTGAACTCGGAGGGCTTATCCACGACGGCCGCCGTGCCCTTGAGGCTGACCCGACTGCTGCCGGTCGGCAGGGTCGTGGCAGGCAGGCCGGCGGCCGCGTCGCGCTGCACCGTCAGGCCGAAAGTCACCGTCGTCCAATCGTCGGCCGGCTGGCGCCGGCTGGGCATGGGCACCGTGCGCGAGGGCAGGGCGCCGGCCTGCCACAGCAGCCGTTGCAGCGCAGATTGACTGTCCAGGTTGGCCGGCGCGACCGCACGCCTGGCCGCCTGCGTCAACACTGAAAAATCGGTGGGCTGGCTGGTGACAAAAAACTTGAAGAAATCGGTCGCTTCGTTGGCGACATAGGGCAGCTCGGTCATGAGATTGCCGTCATCGAAGGGCAGCAGATGGCTTTGGCCGGGCGCCAGCGGCGGAAAATCATTGTCGAGTTCGGGGTACAACCTGGCAATCTGCCAATCGGCGCTCATGACCAGCAGCGTGACATAAATCGGCGTTGCGCCGCGATTGGTAAAGCGCACCAGGTAGGGTTCATGCTCCTTGAGCGCCCATTGTCCGCCCTGGCGCGGGGTGAGCGGCTCGCCGCTGGCGGCGCCAGGCGCCAGCTGGCGCTCAACGCTGATCTGCAGGGCGCCCACCAGGATGGAAGTGGGATTTTCGATGCGCAGGGTGTTCTGAAAACGCGCCACCGCTTCCAAACGAGAAAGGATTTCGGTCTCCGTGTTCGGCCTTTGCGGCGCCAACGGCTGCATCATCAACCGGCCATCCGGGAAAAGCAGGCTGATGGCCTGCGCCTGCACCAGGACCTGAGCGTCGGCTCCTTCCCCTTCTGCCACCAGCTGCAGAAAACTGGAGGCCGCCAGCCGGTCTTGAATTTGGGCCAGCAGCACCTCCTCGCCTTCTGCGGCGCGCACAAGCACGCGCAGGCGCTGATCGCCCGAATTGCGCACCGTCTCCACGCTGCGCGCCCGCACCGGCACACTGGTCGGATCGACGTCGTCCGCCAGGCGCGCCTGGCTGCTGACGCCGCCCACCTGGACGATCGTGGCCGTGGCCAGGCGCCTGGCGTCCTGGTCGAAGCGCCGGGTGCGCGGGGGAAAGAGAGCCAGCTGTGAGCCAACGCGCATACCCTGGGCCGCGCCGGCGCCGATTTCGACCAGGCGATTGGCGGCATCCACCTGGTTGACGTAGAAGAAGGGCTGTTGGCCGGCCAGCTCGCTGCTGAAGAGCGGTCGGTCGAGCGCGCCTTCCAGCTGGGGATGCTGTTTGTAACGTGAGGAGACTTCGGCGGCGGCCGCTTCGAAGACATCACGGAAGGTGGCGTCAGCCGCGGCCGTCTGCATGGCCTGCATCAAGAAGAAGGTGAGCGCGCCGTAGCGGACGCCTTCGGGGGAACGGTGTTCGCTGGCTTCCTCATCATCGCGGCAGCCGGCGATTAAAACCATGCGGTCATTCATCGGCAGCCAGCCGCTTGGGCCTGATTTGACCACGCCCACGCTGCGCGCGCCTGGGGGCGGGGGCGGCGGCTCGCGCCAATCGTTCGGCGCACGACGCGTAGGCTCGGTCGGATCGCCAACCGCCCGGGTCGCGCTGGCCGAGTGACAACAGTCGAACAGCAGCACCACATTATCGGTCTTTGCCACCAGCGCGTCCAACCACTCCTTGATCTCATCGTCGGTGATGTCGAACACCTGGCGGCCGGGGTCACGGGTGTCATGCGGCAAGATGGTCTCATCCATGCCATCTTCTTCATCGCCGTGCACGTCCCGCATTTGCGAGCCGTGGCCGCTGTACTGAATGAAGACCGTGTCGCCCGCTTGCGTTTGCTCGGCCAGGGACCGCCATGCGTCCGTGATGGCCTGGCGGGTCGCCTGCTCGTTGACGAGTAAGGCGGCGTTGCGCTCTTCGAACCCAAAGCGAGCGATCAACAATTGGCGCATGGCGCGAATGTCATTTTCGCAGCCTGACAGGTTGGGCAGAAACGGCCCGGCATGACGATACATGTCAACGGCAATGTGCAAGGAACGGCGCACACCGCCTGCAGCTGTGGTGCTCGATGGAGCCATCATGACCTCCTGGAAAAACAGACGAATGGAGTGGATACAGCGGTGGGTGCGCCGGACTACTTGAAATAGCCCGGCCGCCGTAGCATACAGGCAAGTAGAAAGTTTGTCAATTGACAGCTTGACAAAAACGTAACGGGCAGGTATACTTTTGCCTGGCTAGGGGCTGTAGCTCAGTTGGGAGAGCGCATCAATCGCACTGATGAGGTCAGGGGTTCGAATCCCCTCAGCTCCACTGCTTGGAATCGTTCGCTTCGTATTTTTGGGGCTGTAGCTCAGCTGGGAGAGCACTACGCTGGCAGTGTAGGTGTCAGGGGTTCGAATCCCCTCAGCTCCACTCATGACCTCTCGCATTCGCGAGAGGTTTTTGTTTACTCACCGCTAGATTTTGGGGAAATTCGCCGCATCATTATAATGCACCCGTATTGACTGCCGATTACCCGCACCGATCACTTCTGGAGGTGTCGCCATGCTCGTCAGGGATCTGCATTTCTCTGCGCGCCGGTTTGGCCCCCAACTTGGCGTGAGCCTGTTGATTGCGCTAGGGCTTCTCCTGGGGTGGGGTGGCGCGTTGGTCGCGGCCAGCAGCCCGCAGCCGCTCCTACTCTTCAGCCTGCATGTGGAAGGGGGACAGTTCAGCCTGACGGCCATCGAAGGCCGCACCGGCTATCTGCCGGACAACGGCAGCCCAGTGGACGCGCAGGACCTCTACACCCTGCTCTTGCTCGACGCCAGGGGCCGCGCCCTGACCACGCAGCAGTTCTCGCTTGGCAAGACGGTCTGGGGCGCGCCCTGGATGGATGAGCTGGACGCTCCCCAGTCGGAAGTGAACCCGCCCGTGCTCGATACGGTGGTCTCCGTGCCCGACCTGGCGGGCGCGGATGGCATCGAGGTGTATGATTTGAACGGCGCCTTGCTGCTGCGCGCCACGGGGTTGAATGACCGCGTGCAGCGCGCCACGGGCGCGCCGACGACCGTTTGGGAAGACGTTTCCACGCCCTGCTGCGGCGACAACTGCCTCGATTTGCTCTTTTTGGGCGATGATTACACAACAACCGCCAGCCTCGACACATTTCGTTCAGATGTCGCCTATATGGCAAATTATTTTCGCCAGGTGGAGCCGTACAGCGTTCGTCCCAACGTCATCAATGTGCGCGCCATTCCGAGCACGACCGATTTGCAATGCAACTACAACTGTTTTGGCACGCCGCGGCTGATCTGCTGCAACGGCAACATTGTTCTGCCCCTCGCCAGCCAGGCTCCGCATGATAAGATCATCGTCCTCGTCAACAACGACGAGTACGGCGGTTCTGGCAGCGTGAATTTTGCCGTCGCTTATCACCGTTTCCCGCAGTACGGCCCGCAGGTTGCCATTCACGAGTTCAGTCACAGTTTTGCGCTGCTGGGCGACGAATACAGTTTTGGCCCGAACAACGGCGGCAATCCGCTGCGCGCTAACTGCGATGACAACGCCAGTTGCCCGCGTTGGTATGGCCTGCCCGGCACCAGCTGTATTCCTGGCTGCACCTACAACGAGTGGTATCGGGCGACCGACGATTGCTTGATGCTGCGCATCCGCAGCGAACCGGCCAGCGGCGTTTTTTGCCCGGTTTGCCGGGTTCTCATCGGCGGCTACCTGGCTCCCTTTAGCGATGTCTGGTCGGACACCAACTGCGACGGCGCGACCGATGTGTTCGACATCACGCGCGCGGCCGACGCCTGGAACGACTTTGTCAGGAGCGGCAGCTACAATCGTGATTTCGACGTAGACAATAACGGCGTTGGCGATGGCGACGTTGACATCATGGACCTGTTGCTGGTTGCGTCCCGCCTCTCGTTGTAACACCCCATGATTCGACTCCCGTTTGACAGCAAGCCAGTCGAGAAAATTGGTCGAAGAAAGGAACTGTTTATGGTCTCTACGATTGCCCGGCGGGCCACCCTGGCCTGGCGCCTCACGCGCCTGGATGAGTTTGTGGGTTTTGTTCTGGTGACAACATTTTTTGGATTCAATGTCGCCGGCGCTTATCAGTTTTCCGTGCCCCTGGTTGCCACCCTGCTCGGCAACCTGTTGGCTGTGGCCTTTGCTTTCATGATCAACGATGTCGAGGATGCCGATGACGATGCGCGCGACGCCAAGAAGGTGCTGCGTAATCCGATCTCCGCGGGCGATGTCTCATCACGCACCGCCTATATCGCCTGTTTTCTGGTGGCGCTGGGAGCGGCCGCGTTCTATGCCATCGCCGGTTGGCGGCCGTTCGTGTTCGGCGCCCTGTGCCTCTTCCTCGGCCTCTTGTATTCGTGGCGTGCGGTGCGTCTGAAGGCCATTCCTGGGGCCGATTTGGTTTCGCATGTGCTTTTGCTGGCGGCCCTGCAATTCTTGTGCGCCTATTTCACCTTCCAGGCGAGCGGCTGGCGCTGGGTGTTGCCCTGCGCGTTTGTCGTTGCTATCTCGCTCTACGGCCAACTTTTCAATCAATTGCGCGATCGTGAGTGCGACAGTCAGGCCGGTTATGTTAATACGGTAGGACTGGCAGGTGAGCGCTTTGCGCACATCCTGGTTTACGGCGTCCTGGTGGCGGCCCTTGCACTGTTGGTGACGTGCGTGGCGCTCGATATCGTCCCGGTGCGGGTCATGGCGGTCGCCTTCGTGCTGGCGCCCTTCGTGTTGGTGCGCCAGCTGCGCCAATCTGGCTTGCGCAAGTTCAACGGCGACGTGACCGGCCCCTTCCAGGAACCTGCCGTTATCATCGGCGTCGTCACCATGCTGGCCTGGTGGTTCGGCGGGATGGTGGGCGCGCCGCTGATTTGAGTCTGTCCGACGATCGGGTGACGCTGGCATGAGGCTGACCGGCCGCATGGGCCGATTGCCGCCAAAAGAAATGCGCCGCAGGCCTGCGCGAAGCAGCCTGCGGCGCATTTGGGTTGTGATGCGTAACGATTCAGCCTGCGGGCGACCGAGGTCGCTGGCGCCCAAGAAGTTCGACTTCTCCAAGAAGTCGAACTTCTGCGTGATGCGATCAGGGATTGGGTTTTGCGCTGCGGTTGCGCAGTGCAATAGCCCCGGCCAGCACGACCGTTAGCAGCGCCACACCGACCAGGGCAAACTTGACGCTGGCGAAGACGCCAGCCATGAGGGTCAGGGGCGCCAGTGTGCTGGCCAGCGTCGCGGGCAGCGGCCCGACCGGCGGCATGCGCCTGACCACGAGAAGCAGGCAGATATTTTCACTGACATCGAGCAGGGCTGCGACCAGGGGCAGGACGGCCAGGCGCCGCAAAACACCCGCCCATGACGCCAGGGCCGGGTTAGCCGCCAGTTGCACGAGCAGCGCCCACAGGCCGCCGGCATAGCCGATGATGAAAAGAAAATCGAGCCACAAGGCCAGGCGCGCCAGGTCGGCGCCGCCGGCCGGCCAGGCCTGGATGATGGCGGCTGCCCGCGCCGGCGTGAAGGCCATCTCCAATTCCACAACCCCGCCGGGACTGCCGGCCGCCTGCAACTGCGCCTCGATCCCCTGAAACACGATAAACAACACGACCACGATCAAGAACGCAAGCAGCGTGAACCCACGCAGCCAACGGTTGTTGTTCATGTGATCCACCTTGACCGGGGGAGAGCCTGACCAGGGAAGGCCGCCGTCTTGCCGGCGCGCCCAGACCGCCCTTTAGAGCTGCGTCTGCTGCGTCAAACCGGCCTCGGTGGGCGCTTCCTCGCGCGTCAGCCACGTGTCAAGCAGCAGCAGCCCGATGCCAACGACCATCAGGCTGTCGGCCAGGTTGAAGACGGGCCAGTCGAAAGAGGCGCCGATGTGCCAATGGATGAAATCAACCACAAAGCCGTAGATGAACCGGTCAAGCAGGTTGCCGATGGCGCCGGCCCCGATAGCCGTGAACGCAGCCAGCATCAAGGGTCTGCGCGGCGCACGCCAGACATACCAGGCGATGACGAGCAGCGTGGCGAGGGCCACCACGATGATGATGGGGATGCGAATGTTGGCCGGAATCCAACGTGTGAGGTTGAACGCGGTCTCGCGATTTTCCACGTACTGGAAATCCCAGTAATTAGGAATGAAAACCACGCCGTCCGTGCCTTTCAGCTGCGTGACGGCCAGGCGTTTTGTGAAATAATCAAGGGCAACCAGCGGCAGCCAGGCAAAAATAATCAGGAGCAACTGGCGTATGTTGCGTTTAGGCATGATGTCCTTTTCAGTTACATTTTCGAGCATGTTCGTTCTGGTATTGAGGAGATCGCCCGGGTCGTGGGCTTTAGTTGATGAAACACCACGGATTCAGCCTCATTCCAGTCCACATATTCTGTCGAGTCATGGCTGGACCAAAACTCTCGTTCTTCATTCTCATCACTAAAAGTTGGTATCACTTTCAAGTCTGTGGGCATATTTCCTGGTTTCTCTCTCCAGAACCTTCGCTTGTCAAGAGTGCTTCGCGCATCATGGTGATATATTACAACAATGTACTTCCACTACAAAATCTCAGGCCAGTTGTTTATTGACAACGAGGCGCCGTCCGGGGTTGTGCATCGGCCGGCCTGCCCTGCCAGTTGAAGCGCGCAGTCCTTCGTGCGGCGCGCCAGCCCGCGCCTACGCGCGCGCCGCCGGCGGCGGACTGGCCGCGCTTTCCACCTCCATTTGCTGATCCAGCTGGTCCTGGTGTCGTTTTGATTGTTCCAGCAGCACCAGGGTGATGGAATAAACGGCCGCGGCCAACGGCACGCCAAAGACGAAGCCCCAGAAACCCATCAGCTGCGAGCCAACCAGGAGCGAAATGATAATCAACAGCGAGGGCATGCGCAGCGACTCGCTGAAGATGGAGGGCATGACGACGTTGAACAGAATGATCTGAAAGACGAGCAGAATCAGCAGAAGCCAGAGCGTGTTGGGCGAACCTTGCAGGGCGGCAATGAGCACCGGCAGAATGGTGGCAATGATGCCGCCGACGATGGGCACGAGCACGACCAGTCCGGTGGCTACGCCGACGACCAGGGCCGAGTCAATGCGCAGGATGAACATCAGAAGGCTGACGGCCGTGCCAAAGATGATGCCTTGCAGAACGGTGCCGCGCAGGAAACCGCCAAATGTGCGATCAATGGTCTCGGAGGCCAGCTGGTATTCATCTTCGTAGCGTTTGGGCAGCACACGCAAAATAGCCCCGGCGATGGCGCCGCCGTCGAGGGTAACGAACAGACTGAGAAAGATGATAATCAGAAATTGGCTAAACCCGGTCGCGATGCCGCCGGCCAGCCCAAAGCCAAACTGCAGGAGGTTTGCGCCGACCACCGGCGCCTGGTTGAGCAGATCGGCCGGCTGCGGCAGGGCGATCAGATTGGGGTCAATGTCGAGGCGAGTAATCAGGAACGTACGCGCGCCGCCCAGCCATCCTGTGGCCCGCTGCAGCCACAGCGGCAGGTTGCCGGCCTGGGTCTGCATCGTCTGCGCCAACTGATCCAGTTGATGAACGAGCACCGGCACCAGGGCCAGAACCGTCAGGGCCAGCCCAGCCACCAGCAGGCCGTAGACGATGGCCACCGCCGCGCCAAACGGCAGGTGTACGCTTTCCTGGCTGCGCGCGTCGACCTGCCGCCCCAACCTGCGTTGGATGAAGGCGCGGGCCTTGCGCGGCCACGTCAACCGCCGGCGCTGCAGCCAGCTCACCATGGGCTGCAAGGTAAAAGCCAGGAGCCAGGCCAACGCCACCATCAGGATCAGGCTGCTGAACGAGCGGATGAAAACGGTCAGTTTCTCGATCAAGTAGATGGAAACCGCCAGGGTGAGGACGATAATCAAGGAACGGGGCAATAATTCGGACGAACGATGGTTGTCTGACATGGCAAATTCTCTCCCAACTCTAACTGCCAGGGTCGGCAAGCACCTGATAGACGCGAAACCACTGATTGCTGTAAACCGTGGTGAAGGGCAAGGTTTTGTCGCTAAAAAAGACGGCAAAAGGAGCCTGGTATTTCTGCGCCACGGCGGTCACCTCCGCGGCGCTGAGATCATTGTAGCGCGTGTCGCTGGCGCTGGCCGCATGCAAATCTTGCATCCGCTGCCACCAGGTCACGGTGAAGGGCACGCTGAAGTACTGCTGCGTGCCGTCCTTCCACTCGCCCACCACCGGCCGCTCGCTTTCCACGCGAAAGCCGTAGTAGTAGGGCGGCGTGATGAAGGTCGCGGTCGTCGGCGTGTTTTGCCGCGCCCACCCCTGCACGTCGCGCCAGGCCGCCAGCAGATCGGGAGGAACCTGGGGTTGGGTCAAGGCCGCGCCGATCGAGACGAACAGGGCCAGGAGCAGCGGGGCGAGCGTCCAGCGCACGGCGGCCGGCCAGGCCAACAGCGC
>DAISHS010000006.1:0-34870 GCA_036822415.1 Chloroflexota bacterium | reverse complement strand
TGGGGCCGTCTCCGACGCCGGAGACGGCCCCAGCCTGGGGCAAAAACCTGCACTCTCTTGCGTAGCGAGCGGCTTCCGCCGCGCTGGGGATCGAAGTTTGCGAGGCGGGTTCATCATGAACCGGCCGGGGCGCGCCCTCAGGCTCTGCGGCCCAGGATGAGGCGCTGGATCAAGGCGCCAAATAGACGATGGTCAGTTTGGGGCGCTGCGCGGGCACGCCCCACAACGGCGACGCCAGGTTATACTGCACCTGCGCCTGGCCCGTGGCTTCGAGCAGTAACCCCAGGTTGGCGGCCGGCGTTTGCTGCCAGGCCGTCACCGCACTGGTCACATCCCAGGTAAACCAGCGACCGACCTCGTTGATCTCTGCGCTCGCCAGCGCAGGGGTCAAACGATCGCTCGCGCCCTGCGCGCCAGCCACTTGCCAGGCGGTCGCAGCCGTCGCCCGGTTCCAGGTGGCCTCGGTCGCCACCCACGGCCGCGTGAGCTGATAGACCTGGCCGGTCAAAGCAAAGGGATTGGAACTGCTGTCGGCGTAGAGCGCCAGCGTCGCGCTGAGGATGGCGCTGCCCGCCGGCAGCGCGTTGCCTAGATCGAAACGCACGAGCGCGCTGGCGATGCCGGGCGCGCGCAGGCTGAACATGGCATCGTTGGCGTAGTTGTTATCGGGGAACCACTGGCTGAGGCTCGTGCCGCTGCTGCCGGTTTGCAGCGTGACCGTTTGCGGCGGCGCCGCTCGTGGGCGATAGGTGATCGTCAGTTTTGGCCGTTGCGCGGCCGCGGCGGCCTGCGCGCTGGCATAAGCCCATTCCACCTGCGTAGCGCCGCTGGCGCTGATCAGCACGCCGTTGTTGCTCGCCGGATTGACTGCCCATTGCGCCACAGCCGCCGTCAGGTCAAGGTTGATCCAGGCGCCGACGCCGGCCGTTTGCGCGACGGCCAGCACACTGTTGCTGCGGTCGGCGGCGCCGCTGGCGCCAGGCGTCTGCCAGGTTTCACCCGTGCGCGGCCCAATCCAGGTAATCCCATCTTCGTCCCAGGTTCGCAGCAGCGTGTAGGCTGTCAACGTCTGGGCGGCGCTGTTGCTCTGGCTGACTGCGAAAAGCTCCAGCCGCGCGTCCAAGATCTCGGCGGCCGCGTTGAAGCCGGCCAGGCTGCTGAGATCGAAACGGAGCGCCGCGTTGGCGCTGTTGGTCGTGCGCAGGGCGAGGGTTGGCGCGGCGCCGAAATTGCTCGCCGGATACCAGCTGTGCAGACTGGCGTCACGCGCGCCGCTGTAGCCGGCCTGCCCCTGCTGGAGTAGCACCGTGATGGGGGTCGCGGTGGGCTGCGGTGTGAACGTGGGGGTGGTGGTTGGCGTGGTTGTCGGCGTGGGGGTCAAGGTGCGCGTCGGCGTCACGGTTGGCGTGGTTGTCGGCGTGGCCGTCGGGCCAACGGTGACCGTTGGCGTGGCGGTGGCCGTTGGCGCGGCGGTCGGCGTGCGCGTGGCGGTGGCCGTTGGGGCGACGGTCGGCGTCGGCGAACAACCGACGCAGGTGGTGGCGGTCGGCGTCGCGGTGGGAATGTCTCCCGGCAGCAGGTACTCGATGCGCAGCGAAGGCCGCAGGGAAACGTCCGCCCATTCGCTGCTGGCAAAATCGTACTGCACATTGCGGTTGGCAAAGGCTTTCAGCACCAGCCCACGATTGCTGCCAGGGCTTTGCGCCCAGCGCTGCACGATTTCGGTCACTTCCAGGCGCGCCCAGGCATTGGCGCCAAAGACGTGTCCCCAATCTTCGGCATACGGCGACCGATCGGTCGTCGTGTCATTGGCGCCCGGCGCCCCCCAGGGCGAGCCATTGCGCGCCTGCAGCCATGTCACCTGCCACGGGGTCCAGTCGCGGTAGAGATCGTACGCGCGCAGATAGAACCCGGTGTCCACGGTGGCCGCCGTGGAAAAGAGCTTCAGCTCAGCCCTGCGTATCTGGGCGTTGGCCGGCAATTGGCCGTCCAGATCGAAGTAGATCAGCGCGGCGAACTCGTCGGGATGGCGCACCGACAGCTTCGTCTGTCCTTCGAAAATGCCGTTTGGGCTCCAATTGCTAATGTAGGTGTCAATGACCCCGCTGTAGCCGCTGAGGCCTTGCTGCAGCGTGCGCACGCGCGGCGTCGGCGTAGGCGTCGGCGTCGGCGCCACGGCGGTGCTGGTGGCGTTGACCGTTGCTGTGGGCGTCGGCGTCGGCGCGCCATTGGGCAGGACATAACGGATGACCAGCTGCGGACGCTGTTCGACCTGGGGCCATTCGGCGCTGGCAAAATTGACCTGGGTTAGGCGGCTGTCGGTGCTGAAGAGCAGCAGGCCGCGATTGGTCAGTGGATCGGTCAGCCAGGCGCGCACCGCGCTGGTGACATCGAGCTCTACCCAGGCGCCAGGATCGCCGGCCTGGCTGCTATCTTCTGGGGCGGCGCGGCGATCGCTGCCCAACCCGCCCGCGCCAGGCTCTGCCCAGGGCGAGCTGGCGGCGGCCTGCTGCCAGGTGGCGTAGTTGGCAGCCCAGGGACGCAGCAGGCGGGCCGCGCTCAACGTCAGCTCGCCAGGCGCCGTGCGCCCGGCCACATAGAGGCGCAGCGTCGCCACCACGACCGGCGCATCCTTAGGCAGCAGCTCGAGATCGAAGGCCAGCAGGGCGGCGTTCTGGTTGTTGCCGCGCACGCCCAACACGTCATTGGCGCCAAAGTTGCGCGTGGGGAAGGCGGCGCTCATGGCCGTGTCACGATTCCCTGCATAGAGCTGCCCGTTGTCCAGCAGGCGGCCCTGCTGCAACGTGAGCGTTACTGTCTGCGGCGGGGCGGCGGCGCCATGAGGTTCGATCTGCACCAAATGGATGATTTCGTTGCCGTCGCCGCGACTATGGATGCGGAAATCGCTGCCGGCGAAATCACCGCCGCCCGGCTGCTGATTGTTGAACTGAGCGCCTGTCGTGGTGAAGGTGACCGTTTTCCAGGTCCCGCTGTTGGTTTTTTGCACCACCCCCGCGCCCTGGTAGAGCGTGGCGTCGGTGGGATATTCCAGTTCCCACGTGTCGCTGCCTTCATCCAGGTATGTCACGCTGATGTCCAGCGTGTCGGCGTGGTGCAAAGCCACGTAGCCATCGGCAATGTCGAAGTACAGATAAGGATTGGCCGGGGCGTCGGTGCGGCGTGTGTAGCGGCCTTGCGGCAAAGGCCCGTGGTTCCAAAGCGGTACGCTGCGGCCGCCTGGCGCCTGGTCATTTTGCCACAGCCAAAATTCGTAGTTGCCGCGATCGGGAAACCAGGTCCTTTCGCTTTCCCGCAGCGCCACCCAGACGCTCGGCGTATCCACCAGGCTGCGCCCCAGGTGCGCGTTGGCAAAATCAAGTATGGGGCGGCGGCTGGCATCCGTGGTGATGTCACTGGCCAGCACCATGTAATCGGCGTGTTTGTCAAGGCCGTTATAAATGCCCCATGTGGTGCCAGTCAGGCCGGTGATTAAGTAATCGTAGCTCTCCCAGCCGATCGGCACGCGGTCGCCCCATTTTTTCATGAGATCGAACGCGCCTGACTGATAGAAACTGTAGGCCGGATCGTTGTAGACGACCCCGTCGTTGTCGGGCAGCAGGCCGTTGTGCTTGAGGCCAATGCCCCGGCTGGCGGCGTAATCCGCAAATTGGCGCCGTTCGGTGTCATGCTGAAAAACGGAGGCCATTTGCAGGAGCAGGGGCGTGCGTTGAAAGGCGTTGAGGTAGATATCGCTGATGGATTCAACCGTTTGTATCCACAGATCAGAGGTCAGCCCCGCGCTGCTGGCGCAGGCCTGGAAATCGGCGTCGGTGGGATGGGTTTCGCCGAAGGTGCCAACGCCCATTTCTACCCAGGCCAGGCGCGGATCGCCATCGTAACGCGCGGCCAGCGCCTGGATGAACTGGGCATAGGCCGCCTGGTAGGCGGCGTCCCAGGTTTTAGGAATGATCCAACCCTCGTCGCAGGTCAGGCGGGCGCTGGGGTGCAGGGTGTAAACCCAGTGCGGCGCCATGTTGCCGCCGCAGCAAATGCCCGAATAGGTGGTAATTCCCATGCCGCCCGGCAAACCCAGGCCAGCTTCGGTTTGCAGCCAGTTATCAATCTGGCTCCAATCGTAAACGCCCGGCGCGGGATTGAGGAATTTCCACTCAAAGATGACGTTGCTGCCTTTGATCGGATAACGCCGGGGGTCGAGATGGGAAAAATCCTCGAACGCATAGATGCCGGGGGAAAGGGCTTCCGCCGTCGTGGAGGCAGCCGTCAACGGCGGCTTGTCATTTTCTGATCGTCCTGCGGCCGCCGCGCTTGCGGCTAAGATGGTGAACAGGGCCAGGACAATGAACACGATAGAAAGTTTGTTGGTTTTGAACATCACTATTTTCATCTGGCTGAAGATACCCGCAGGCTTGGCCGGTTCCGACGTTCAACGCTGAAAGTCCGACGAACCCCATTATATCCCTCCAAAATAGCACGGCAACATTAAACCAGGATGAACTTGGCGGCTGACAAGATAACAGTTTTATCAGATAATAAAAAACGGAGGGTTGATTTACCCTCCGTTTTCCAACTTACTTACGCATCGCGACCGTTGACGGTGGCCTGCTTGAGAACTGCTTACTTGGCTGTCACCCTGATGCTGCGCGGGCGCACCGCTTCCGCCTTGGGGATGGTCAGGGTCAAAACGCCATTCTCGAATTCGGCGTTGGCCTTGTCTGCCTGCACCGGTACATTCAACGTAAGCGTGCGGCTGAAGCGGCCATAGCCTCGTTCCTGCATGACGTAGTTGACATTCTCCGGCGGCGCAACCATCTCGCCGCGGATCGTCAAGGTGTCGCCTTCGATCGTAATTTCAACATCGTCTGGCTTGACGCCCGGCACGGACGCCAAAATGATGACTTCGTTCTCCGTGGTGTAAGCGTCCACCGGCAGACGAGCTGCCTGCTCGCGTTCGCCATTGCCAGCCCAAGCCGGGCGCACAAAACTCTCTTCCAACAGGCGATCCATCGCATCACGCAGTGTTACCGCCTCACGAAATGGGTCCCAACGTGCAATAATCCTTGCCATGTTCTATCCTCCGTCTCTCTTTTTAGTTATTTTTCAGCGCAGCGAGCGCTTAACGTCATTACTTCCCATCCAGCATTTTCGTGGAATGACTCCAAGCGTCCACGTTCGCCTGACATCAAAGAGTATGCCAGGCAACTGTTAGACAGCCGTAAGACGAATGTTAGAAAAGTGTTGGAGAACGTCGAGGCTGAAGGCGGAGCGGAAGCCGCGCCTTCAGGCCAGGCGCGCATCCGCCCCGGCCTGAAGGCCGCCAGAGAGGGGATGGTGAATCAAGCGGGAACGAGCAGCGCGCTGAGCAGGCTGGCAACCGGCTGTTCCGCTGGGGTCAACTGCAGCTCATCTTCGACGATGGTCTGCACGCCGGGGATACCCTGGACGATGTCCAACGCGGCCTTGCGCGCCGCCGCCGGCAAGACGCCCACGATGGTGACGCGGCCCAGATAGGCGCTCACCCGCACGGGAAACGCGGCTGTCCGCGCGTCGGTCGCCAGGCGTCGCGCCACCTCCGTCTCCAGGACGTTATCGGCAATCAGCCTGCTGGCGACGGTGACCGTGGGGGCCACACTGCGAGCCAGCGCCAGGGCGCTGTTCGCAATGGCCTCGCTGCGCACATAACCGTGTAATTCGATTCCGTCTGCGCTCGTTTTGACAGCCGTCTCTGCGGCCCCATGTCGAAACGGCGGGTAACTGGCCAACGCGCGGCGCACTGCGTCCACCGCGAGTTCGATCGTAGATGATGATGCCATCGCCTTGCTCCTCATGCTCAGGTTGGGGGTGATTCGAATGTTGTCTCTATTATCGCGCCAAATCGCTTTTTTTGCACCCTTGACCCTGGCGATTGTACAGGGTGCATTTCAGTTTCGGGGTGTAGTCCACGCAGGTGGACTTTGCAATCGTTGCCGCGACTTACAGTCGCCCGATCTGCCCCCAGTTTGAAATGCACCCGATTGTACATGCGTAATTGCGCCTGTAAGATAATCCTGATATGATAGGGAAGATTTGGAGCTAAAGGAGAAAATCATGACAATGAACGATCTTTTGCAAGCCATGTTGGCGGGACGCGGCAGTCAACCGGCTCAGGCCGGCGCCGGCGATGATCCCCTGGCCGGTATCCTTGGCGCTTTGCTTGGCGGCGCGGGCGCTGCGCAGCAGCCCGGCAGCGGCAGCGGTGGTCTGGAAGACATCCTGGGGGGCCTGCTTGGCGGCGCAGGCGCTGCGCAGCAGCCCGGCGGCGGCAGCGGCGGTCTGGAAGATATCCTGGGCGGCCTGCTTGGCGGCGCGGGGGCGACGCAGCAGCCCGGCGGCGGCAGCGGCGGCCTGGAAGACATCTTGGGCGGCCTGCTTGGCGGCGCGGGCGCCGCGCAGCAGCCTGGGGTTACGAGCGGAGGCGCGGGCGCGGGCGGTCTCGTGCAGGCCCTTGTTCAGATTTTGGGCGGTCGCCAGGAGTTTGCCGGCATCATCGAGGGGCTGGCCGCTAAGCTCGGCTTGCCTCCGGCCATTGCGCAGACCGTGGTCGCTTTCGTGCTGGAAAAACTGCTCAGCGGCGGCAGCACGGCGGCCAAATCAACCTCCACGCGCAAACGCCAGCCGGCAACGACCGCGCCGCAGACAGGCAGCGGCGGCACGCGCAAGCCAACTCGCCCGGACAGTGGATCTCTGCGCGACCTGTTTCAGCAGGGCGCACGCATCAACTCAAGCTACCTGAAGCGCTCCGGCCTGGCCAATGAGCTGGCGCAGCGCACCGGCATGGAGCCAGCCATGGCCGTGCAAAGCCTTGATTACGTTTTTGGCGCTCTGCAAGGCCGCGCCAATCAACTGAGCAGCACAGACACGCAGGTCGAAGGGCTGAATGTCGCTCCCCAGGGACATCGCCGCGATTTGCCGCCCACGGCTGATTGAGCACGAGCGGGGGCCTGGCGTTTGCGCGTGCGTCACAGACGCCAGGCCACGATGAAGAGCAAGGTGAACAGCGTGCTGACGATCAACTGGCGCACGCCGACGCGCGTCGGCTTGAGACCTGCCGCCGGCTGAAGCGATCCGTAAGCCGTTTCCGCGGCCTGCAGCCCAAAGGGCAGCAGCAGCCAGGCGGGCAGCACCTCCGCCCAGGCCAGCGCGGCCACGGCAACCAGGTTGAACCCCGCATACGCCAGGGCGCGGGCGGCGGCGCGCAGACGCTGCGTCACGGGCGGCAGCGTTTTCCAGGGGCGCTGTTCCAAGCGCAAGGCGGCGTAGACGATCGAGGCCGCAGACTGGAACCAGGTCAACGCCCAGAGCAGCCATCCCAGCGGCTCTTGCGTTCCGCGACCGATCCAAAAAGCGGCCGGCGCCGCCAGCGCTAGCACGCCACTGGCGACGATTTCGACCCCAATTTGGCGCCGCTCCGCGCGGCGCGCCACGAGAATTAAATGCCACAGGAAGACCGGAACGCCTGGGAGCGCCAAAATCGCCAGGTGCGCCTGTCCGTACCACCAAAGGCCCCCCAGACCAATCAAGCCCAACGCACTATAAATGGCGACCCACACACAGGCCGGCGCCAAGTCCTGACGCCCGCGCCGCTTGCTCCACACCTTGACCAAAATCGTCAACGGTTGGCGCACCAGGAAGGCCGCCAACGCGGCGACGATCAGCCAGCCAGAGGCGGCCGTCCACCGCCCGCCGGCCGCCAGCCCAATCAGCAGCGGGCTGAAGAGAAAGACCCAGGAGCCATGCTCTTGGGTGATGGCAATGTGCTTTTGCCACAGGGATTGACTGAATTGCATGATGTTTTCTCACCACAACCTGACTCGCCGCGCTCAGGAACTGGCGCTGGCGTAGTGCTTGACGGCATAACTCCACATGGCGCTCGCCAGCGCCAGGCTGACCAGCGCAAGCAGGGCGGCCGCCGCGCCCCACCAAAGCGTGAGCTTACCAATCACCACGGCCGCTGGCACGGTCGTCACGAAGGCAATCGGGATGACGAACGTCAATAGCCCACGCGCCCAACCGGGGAAGGCGTCTACCGGATAACGAGCCGTTTCGAAGATCGAATTGAACAGCTCGATCATGTTGTCAATGCGCACCGCCCAGAAGGCAATGGAGACCAGGGTCAGGCCAATACTGTAGACGATGACCAGACCGCAGACGAGCAGCAGCGCGAACAGCAGCCAGCTGCTGGCCGAAATCGAGCGGTTGAGCTGCGGCGCGGCAATCAGCACAACGACCATGCCCAGCGCCAGGTTGGAAAACTGCCAGATGACCAGGTGACGCAGGCTGGCCATGAACTGGCTGTTGACCGGCTTGATCAGGACAAAGTCAAAGGCGCCATTGCGAATGCCCTCCACCAATTTCTCGACATTAGGCCGCACGATGCCCCAGATCAGCGCGTTGGCGCAGGAGAAGAGGCCGATGACTAACAGCGCCTCGGGGTAACTCCAGCCGCCAATCTGGTCCGTGAAGCGGTAGAAGATGCGCACGCTGACCAGCGTCCATGCGAACCAAAAGGCGGTCATGAAAACGTTTGTCAGGAAATTGATCCGATATTCCAACTCGATCAGGATGGCATTGCGGTAGAAGGCCTTGAGCAATCTGAGGTAATACATCGCTTACGCTCCGGCCGCGCTGTAGTTGCGCACGCCCACACGCCACAGCCAGCTGACCAGCAGGGCAAAAACCGCCACCCAGCCAGCCATCAGGGCGAAGCCGGTCAGCAGCTCGGCGGCGCTTAGCTTGCCCAGGAGAATCTCAACGGGAAAGGAGAGCATGAAGCGAAACGGCAGCACCGCAGCGGCGGCGGCAATGGCTGGCGGAAAGAAGCTGAGCGGGGCAATGATGCCAGAAAGAAGCATGCGCATGCCGTACCACAGGTCGGCGATGGCGTTCGATTGCGAGGTCCAAAAAGCCAGTAAACCGATCGCAAACATGGGCAGAAAAACCAATGCCCAGGCGCCGGCCAGCGCGACCAGGAAGGCCACGATGGAGAGGGGGGTGAAATAGGCGCGAAAGGCGGGAACCGCGAGGATGAAGATCAACAGCGGCGGTCCCATGATCAGCAGGCGGATGCCCTTATCGGCCAGGTTCTCTGTCATGTGATGGTAGATCGGGTGCAGAGGGCGCAGCAGAAACGGCGACAGTTCACCCAGACGAATCTGGCGCTCGATTTCCCAGCTCACCCAGACGGCAGTCATCTGGCGTACAAAGAGGGCGACGACGTAGTAGGCGACAAAATCGGCCTGGCTGTAGCCGCCGACCGGGCCGTGCGCAGCCAGCGCGCTCCACAGGCCCATCATGATCAACGGCAGAAAGCCCGAAGTCATCCAGATCAAGATCATGACCCGGTATTCGAGCATCACGCCCCAGTCAGCCTTCAGCATTACCAGTAGTTTATTCCACATCGCTTGCTTCCACGATTTTAGCGGCGGGGGCAAGACCTGCATTGTACTGTCAGAAGGCTTTTCGGTCAACGTAGCGCCGCCTGGCGAGTAAGTTTCATCTACGGCGGCTTATGACGCGCTGTGACGTGACAGGTTGCTTGATTGGACAAATCTGTGTACAATAATACTACAGAAATACAACAAGCCGCATCGGTAGCATGGGGCAATGGCGCCTTCATGGGTAAGAAGGAAATGGGGCTATGATCAAGTCCACAAGTGAAACGCTCTGGCTGCGCACAAGCGCTGTGCTGGGCGCCGGGACGATGGGAAGTGGTATTGCCTACATCAGCGCGTTGGCCGGCCTGCAGACGCGCCAGTACGATCCGTTGCTCTCCGCCCTGCACAAGGCCCAGGCCTACCATGAGCAAACCCTCAGCCGCGCGGTCAACAAACAGCGCCTGACGCAAGCCGCGGCTGACGCGGCCCTGGCCTGTTTGTCGTACCATGACGATCTGGCCGATGCGGTGCATGGCGTTGATCTCGTGATCGAGGCGGCGCCAGAGCAGATCATGCTGAAGCAGGACTTGTTTCGCCAGATTGAAACGCTGGTTGAGCCAACCACGATCATCGGCAGCAACACCAGCTCGCTGCCGATCACCGAACTGGCAAGCGTCCTCGGTCATCGCGATCGCGCGATCGGGATTCATTTTTTCAATCCGCCTGCCTTGATGACCCTTGTCGAAATTATCCCCGGCCTGGACACCGCGCCGGCAACCGTCGCAACCGTCGAGGCATTTACGCGCCAGGCCGGTAAGGACCCCGTCATCGTCAAAGATTACCCCGGCTTTATTACGACTCGCGTCGGCCTGATGTACGTGGCCGAGGCAATCTTTGCGCTCCAGGAAGGGGTGGCCGAGCGCGATGCGTTGGATAAAGCGATGCGTCTGGGTTACAACTTTCCTATGGGGCCATTGCAGTTGGCCGACCTGGTGGGCCTCGATGTGATGCTCAACGTCCTCGATGCCCTGTTTGAAAACTATCGTGATGCCCGCTATCGGGCGCCCATCCTGCTGCGCAAAATGGTGCAGGCCGGCAAGCTGGGGCGCAAAACGGGCGAAGGATTTTATCGCTACGCGGAGTAACCCGCAGCCACCGTGAGCGATGACAGCAAAGGATGGCCGGAAGGGAGTAGGGCGTGGGATCTGTGGTATTTAATGTAAGCGGTAAAAACCGCTGGGCCTGGTTGGTAGCCTTAGCGGCGGCAGCGCTCATCCTGAGCGCCTGCGGCGGCGCACAAACGGTGACTTTGAGCGGCAAGGCGCGTGATGATGTCCTGGCTTACAGCGAGCCGCTGACCGATAATCTGCTGGCCGCGATGAACGAGGCCAATTATACCCGCTTTGTGCTCAATTTCGATGAGACGATGAAAAAGGCGGTGACGGAAAAGGCGTTCCAGGATATGCTGAGCAGCACGGGCAGCAAACTCGGCGCCTATCAGACACGTGAAGTCACCATGGTGGAAGACACCGGCGCTTACATGCGGGTCACCTATACGGCGAAATTTGCCAACGAAGAGGGCGTGACGGTGCGTGTCGTGTTTAGCGACGGCGCCTCCGATCATCTGATCAGCGGACTGTGGTTCGATTCACCAAAACTGCGCCAGAAGTGACGCTCGACGCGCGGTATTTTTTACTCAATAAGCCTTACGGCGTGCTGTGTCAGTTTACAGACTCAGCCGGGCGCCCAACGCTGGCCGATTTGTTTCCGACGCCTGCGATGTACGCGGCGGGTCGGCTGGATGTGGACAGCGAGGGGCTGTTGCTGCTCACCAATGACGGAGGCTTGATTCACCGCCTGGCGCAGCCGTCATTCAAGCAGCCGAAGACCTATCTCGCGCAGGTCGAACGGATTCCCGATGAAAGGGCCGTGGCCCATTTGCGTCAGGGCGTCGTCATCGAAGGCCGGCGCACGTTGCCGGCGCAGGTTGAACTGCTGAGCGCGGCGCCAGTCCTGTGGGAACGCAGCACGCCGATTCGATTCCGTCAGTCGGTGCCAACCGCCTGGTTGCGCATGGTACTGACCGAAGGACGCAATCGGCAGGTGCGCAAGATGACGGCAGCCGTAGGCTTTCCAACCTTACGCCTGGTGCGTATCAGCATCGGGCCATTCAATCTTGGAGATTTGCAGCCTGGTCAGTGGCAGGAAGTGCCCGCCGCGCTGGTCAGGCGGCTGCTCAACCGTTAACAGCCCAGTACGGGCTTAGATAAAGCGATTGCTTTAGGAGGCAACGTGAACGAGAAACCCTGGTTGGCACATTATGATGAGGGCGTCCCCGCAACGGTGGCCCCCTACGCCGGCACCCTCTTGGGCAAGCTGGACGAGGCCGTTAAACAGCGCCCCGAGGCGGCGGCGGTCTGGTTCAAAGGCACCACCCTGACCTGGCGCCAGATAGATGAATTGAGCAATCAATTCGCCAATGCGCTGATTGGGATGGGCGTCAAGAAAGGGGAGCCGGTCTCTTCGCTGTTGGTCAATTCGCCTCAGGCTGTCATTGCGCAGCTGGGCTGCTGGAAGGCCGGCGCAGTCTATGCCCCGCTGAATCCCTTGTACACCGAACGCGAGCTGGAGGAACTGCTCAATACCAGCGGCGCGCGCGTGATGCTGGTGTTGACGCCGTTCTACGGGCGCATCAAGGCTCTGCAAGCCAAGACGAAGCTAGAACATGTGATTGCCACCCGCATCCGCGAGTATTTGCCATTTATACTGCGCCTGCTCTTCATCGCCTTCCGCGAGAAAAAGGGCGGGCACCAGGTCACGCTGGCCGCCGGCGACCGCTATCTGCCAGACGTACTGGCCGAGCAGACGGGCAAAGCGCGGCCGTCGGTCGTCATTGCGCCAGATGACAACGCGCTGCTCCTGGGCACCGGCGGCACAACCGGTATTCCCAAGGTGGCAATCGGCACGCACGCGGGCCTGTACGCAGCCGGCAAGCAGATCCGCAACTGGTTCAAGGATGCGCTGGAGGACTGGCAAAGCTATTTCTGCCTGCCTCTGCCGCTCTTTCACGTCTTTGGCAATGGCGGCGCGCTGAGCACCAGCCTCTATGGGCACTTCCCGCTGGCGCTCGTACCCGATCCGCGTGACATTAAGGACCTGGCCGAAACCATTGGCAAGACCAAGCCGGCCTTCTTCATTGGCGTGCCCACCCTCTACATCGCGCTTCTCAACAACCCCGAAGTCAAAGAAGGCAAGCTCGACTTCCACTCGATGAAGGCCTGCATCTCTGGCGCGGCCCCGCTGCTGGCTGAAACCAAGACTTCCTTCGAGAAGCTGACCGGCGGCCGCATTGTGGAAGGCTACAGCCTGACCGAAGCGATGATGGCCTGCTGCATCAATCCGTACAAGGGTGAGTTCAAGCTCGGTTCGGTCGGCATGCCTGTTTGTGATGTGACCGTCCGCATTGCCGATGCCCTCACCGGCGAAGGCGCGCTGCCGACGGGGGAAGTGGGAGAGATTCTGGTCAACGCGCCGCAGGTCATGAAGGGCTATTGGGGGCAGCCCGAAGCCACCAATGAAATGGTGCAGATGCACGATGGGGTACGCTGGCTGCATACCGGCGACCTGGGCTACCTGGACGAAGATGGTTACCTCTTCATCGTAGATCGCAAGAAAGATCTCATCAAGCCAGGCGGTTATCAGGTGTGGCCGCGTGAGGTGGAAGAGGTGCTCAGTCAGCATCCGGCCGTGCAAGAAGTGGCTGTGGCTGGCATTCCTGACACGTACAAGGGCGAAGCCGTGGCGGCCTGGATTGTGCTCAAGGCGGGCACCGCCGCAACCGTAGACGAGATTCGAGCCTTTTGCAAGGAGCGCATGGCCGCGTTCAAGGTGCCCTCGCGCGTCGAGTTCCGTGAGACGCTGCCCAAGACGATGGTCGGCAAGGTACTACGGCGCAGCTTGGTGGACGAGTTCAAGCAGAAGAACCAGTAACGCCAGGCTATGCCGCACAGCACCGAACCATCCAGTGTCGCATTTGAGGTACGCCCGGCCCGCGCCGAAGAGCAGGCGGTGATTCGACGCCTGGTTGCGGAGGCCCGGCTCGACCCCACGAACCTGCACTGGCAGAACTTCTTGCTGGCCGAGGCCAACGGGGAGGTGGTGGGGTGTGTGCAGATTCGGCCCTATCCGGGGCTGCGTGAATTGGGCAGTATGGTGGTGCGGCGAGACTACCGTAAGCGTGGGGTGGGCGGCGCTTTGATGCAAGCCTTGCTGGCCCAAAGCGCGCCGCCCCTTTTCCTGGAGTGCCCGGCTTACCGGGTCAGCTTCTACGAACGCTTTGGCTTTCGCGTGGTCGGTTTTCGTGAGATTCCGTGGGTCTTACGTGTGAAGTGGCTCTTGGGGAACACGCTCGTGCGCTGGCTGACCGGCGTTCCCATCCGGGCCATGCGCTGGGATGGGCCGCCGGTCGCCGCGGCGTGAGCGGCTGCTTCGGTCTGGTCTTTTCACCGCCGCGGGCCGGCGCGGCTCTCTTACCCCACCAGGTTAAGTTCTGAAAAGAGGCGGGTTGCATAACCCGCCTCTTCTTGTGTCAGGGTAAATCGAGCACCATCAGCCATTGACGCTGCGCATCGTCCAGGCTCATGCGCGCCTTGCTGGCTTGAAACGAAAGCACCGGCAGCTCGGCCGTTGTCCACGGCAGGTTCGGCAGCTCTTTGTGCGCATGGAAGCCCAGCTTTTCCCAGAAGGTGCGGCCCCCCGTGCCCACCAGGCCATAAATGATGTCCAGGTCCTGTCCTGCGCCCACCTGCAGGCGCGCCCAGCCGCGCTCCTTGGCCCAGGCGATCAACGCCTGCGCCAGGGCTGTGCCGATGCCGCGGCGCTGAAAAGCGGTGGCATCCTCACTGCTTTCCTCCGGCAAAACGAGCAGGCCGCTCTGGAAAGTCGGCGCGCCCATCTCGATGCACTGGATGAAGAGGGTGTTGGCCGGATCATCCGCTTCGACCGCGGGCCAGAACCAGCTCGCGCGCAAAGAATCGGAGTTTTGGCCGAGGCGCGTCATCAGCGCGCTGGGAAAGAAACGAATGACCCCCACAATCTTGTCACCGTGCCAGGCTTGAATCGCGCAGGTCCCGTAGCGCCGAATCACTTCGCGTAAAAACTCGCGCCGCTCGACCGAAGCGCCTGGCGGGCAAACCAGGCTTTGTCCCAAGCGCGGCGCAATTTCATCGAACAGGGTGTCCGACCACGGGTGTTGAAGCAGGCGCGCATCAACGTGGTTATCCGACGGCTGGCGCAGCTGGGCCGCGGCCAGCGGGCCATGATGAAGACACAGGGTTGTCACAAGATCGTCGCCCATCGGGCGAATGTAAATGGCTCCGTCGAGGGTTGGTTGCATGGACAGGCTCCTAGTCAGTTATCTGCACGTGTCGCCCCGGCGGTTCGAGCGCCGAAGCGCTCAGCCAGCAGATGGCGGCATGAGAACGATCATGCCGCTCGATTATATCAAAGTTGCTGGATCGTTTGCAGTAAGATTTCCTTCCAACGCGCGCCCAGAAGCCACTGTTTGCCTGGTGAACCGACGCTTTCCAACTCGCTGCGGCCCACGATCGCATCCGCAGTCAGATGTAATTCTTGCAGCAGCCACGCCGTCAGCCGCGCCCCGCTGCGTATCTGGGCGTTCGTCGGCGGCACATCGGTGAAGTTGCCGGCATAAGCCACGGCAACGCCCTCCTGGTTGATGGCCGGCGTCACCGTTTGTTCGCACACGGTCTCCAGCGCATTGGTCTGGTAGATCACGCCATCGCCGGTGATCAGGAAGTGATAGGTGATGCCCGCGCGCCCCTGGCTGACCTGCACCTGCGCAATCCGTTCCGGCGTGACATTGTCACGGGTGACCGTGTGATGCACCACGATACGATGGATTGCGTCCACCGCGCGCGTGTCGTAGCGGGCCGTGGCATGATGAGGCAGCTGCGCGCTGACATCTTGCAGGTCGGGGCGCGTGAAGCGCGGCGGTTGACCATCGCCTGGCGGATTTCCATCATCAGGCGGATTTCCGCCGCCAGGTGGATTTCCATCATCAGGCGGATTTCCAGCCTGGCAATCGGCCAGCCGCTGCTGCAAATCGGCGACCTGCGCCTGCAAGGCGGTCATGCTTGCCTGCTGTTCCGCTACCTGGCGCTGCAGATGGGCGTTCAGGTCTTGTAAATCGGCCACCTGCACCTGCACCTGGGTCAAGATCAGTTCGCCATCGCCCAGCTGCGCACGCAGGGACTGATTGTCGGTTTGCAGACGCGCGACGTCAGCCAGCAGCGTTGGCGTTTGGGCGGCCTGCGCTTCGGCGCGCTGCACCCGTTCCAGCGCGGCGGCCAAATCGCTGCGCGCCTGGGTGAGGTCGGCGCGTGCCTGCGCCAGCTGCTTTTCACAGCTGAGTGGGTCTTCGGGGAACTGGCTTTGCACTTCGGTCAGCAGGCTGTTCTTCCAGGCCGCGCCCTGCAGCCATTGGGCGCCGGGCGAGGCCACGCCTGGCTCCACTTCACTGCGTCCGCTGATGGCCGTGGGCGCCAGACCAAATTCCTGCATGAGAAACGCGCACAGCCTGGCTGCGCTGGTCATTTGACTGGCCGGCGGCGCCGCGGCGCTAAAATCACCGGCCAGGGCGACGCCGATGCTATCCGCGTTGACTGCGTCCACGCCGGTGTGCATGGCCGTGGTGGGCAGGGTGTTTGTCTGGTAGATGGCGCCATTGGCCTGGATGACAAAATGATAGGTGATGCCCGGCTTGCCCTGCTGCACCTGCGCGCGCGCGATCAAATCAGGCGTCACATCGCCCGCGGTGACGGTGTGATGAATGATGAGGCGCTTGATCGTGTTCCAGGGGCGCACCGCATAACGAACCGTAGGGCTGCGCAAAAGCAGGGTGTGAACGTCTGTCCAGGCGGGGCGCGCGACCGGCCCGGGGCTGGCGCGCCATTCGTCGGCTGGATATTCAACCGGCGTTGTACAGTCCGGGTTGAGCGGCGGTGCCGGGCGGTCTTTCAGGGCGGCGATACGGTTGCTGAGCGTAATGGGGCGCTGCCGGTTGTCCACGCCCAGGTGACGGAAGGTTTCCCAGCGGCCAGCATGGCCTACTTGAAACAGACAGGCGCCCAGGGCATAGGCATCGCGGCACAATTGATCGTTGTACCAATCCAACGATTCCCAGTAGGCATCCTCGGTCACGGTATCGGGCGGGTAAAGCCAGCCGACATCCCCGCCGTCCAAAATTTTGTACATACGCGCCAGGCCGGCCTCGGTGACGATGGCGGTATGGCGATTGTTATAGCGTTGGCAGATGCCGCGCATGGCCTCACGATAGAGCAACGCCGCGCTGGAGCTGCCGGCGCGCGGCAGCAGCGTCGGCCAGCCATACTCATGAAAGCCGAGATAGCGGTAAGTTTCCAGCGTGCGCGGGAACCAATCGAGGTAGTGAGACGCATGGATGTAATTGCCCGCGCCGAAGTTGAACGCCACCGCCTCAACGCCCGCGGTTTGCAGGCGCAGGCGAAACGCGGCCTGGAAACGGTCAAGCGCCTGGCTGCGTCGTTGAAAAAACTCGGCAAACTCTGGATAACGATCAAGCGGAGTTCCGAGCTGATAGTTCTTGAAAGAAGCCGGGCCGGGGAGGGTTTCGTTAGGCCCCATCCAGGCATCAATGAGCAGGCGGCCATTCACCCGTTCGGTGGCGTAGCCAAAATCATACTCCAGGATGCGGTTGGCGTAGGCGACGCCGGCGCCGTCAGGGTCAGCGGCATCCAGCCAGCTCACCTGTTCATCCAACGGCACGAAGAGCCGGCCAATGATGAACGAATTGGGTGAGAGGCCGTTGCGAATCTCGCGCAACAGGCCGCGATCGCCCGCGTGAAACAGAATGACCGGCGGCTTGACAGACGCCAGGGCCTCACGCATGAATGGCACCGTGCTATTCTCGATGTAAAACCCCAGTTTGTTCACGGTGATTCCTCCCCATAAAAGAAACCAGGTTCGCTGAGTCTTCGACCATCATCGAGAACCTGGTTTCTGTCTCACTTCGCGACTCAGGCTGGCGTCGCGCCTTTGGCCTGGGCAAGCATCTGTTGAATCTGCTGAACGCGCTGTTGCTCGGCGGCCAGGAATTCGGTCCATAACAGCGCCACGTCATCGGGTGGGTGGACAGACAATTCTTGCTCGTACCAGCGACTGGTTGTCTGTGACCTGGTCAACAGCAGGGTCAGGCGCGCCTCCCGGCTTTTGACATAACGGGCCTCATCCACCTGGTTGCGTACGGCATACACGCCGGCTGAGGCCACGTCATACAGGCGCAGCAGACGCGAGAGATCGGCCACCTCCGCGCGCAGCGCCTCGACCAGGTCATCCAACCAGGTCGCGATTTCGGCCTCGGCCGCGGCCTCGTGGCGCTGGTAAAATTCACAAATCGCCAGGTGCGTACGCTTCTGGCGCAAATTGATCGTTAGGCTTTTTTGTACAGGCGTCAGCTCGCTGACGCGCTGTTCTTGATCGGTGTCTATGCGCTTGTCCATCCGGCTCCTACGGGGTAACGCAATCCGCGCGCTTGCCTTACCGCGGTTTGTTCAAGGGGCTACTTGCACAAATTGGCTGTCTTTGACCTGAAAGATGTAGACCTTCGCGTTCTTGACATCGCCATTGGCGTCGAATTGCAGGTCGCCCATGGCGCCGCGGAAATCAATTTGGCGCAGCGCGGCCGCCACCTTGTCGGCATCGAGCGAGTTCGCCTTTTTGACGCCTTCAGCCAGCACGGCCATGGCGCTGTAACCATTGATCGAGTAGGTGTCGGGGTTGCGCGCTTCCACCGCCTGGTAGGCCTGAATCCACGGCTCACCGGCCACCTGCGGGCTGGGCGCAAACGCGCTGACATACATGCCTTCGGCTGTGCCGTTGGCCTCGTCAATGGTGGCCGCCAGGAAGGCGCCATCGCTGGCAAGCATCGGCGTGGTCACGCTGTTTTCGATCAGGTCGGCCCGCAGATAGGGCGCTTCAATCTCATAGCCAGCATAAAAGATGGCGTCAGGATTGGCGGCCTTGATCTTGGCGACTTCGTCCAGGTAGCGCGGCTGGCCTTCCTTGACCTGCAAGGTCAGCACCACTTCCGCATTGAGGGACGACAGGGCTTTTTTCATCTCATCACGCAGGCCAGTGCCATAAGGCGTATCGTTGTGGATAATGGCGACTTTTTTGGCCTTCAAGTTGTTGACCAGAAAGCCCGCATCCACTGCGGCCTGCTCGGTGTCATTGGCGTTGACGCGGAAGAAGTTGCGGTACCCCTTCTGCGTAATCGAGGTCTCGGAGGAGGTAGGGGTGATGACCACTAACGACAAATCTTTGTATACTTCCATGGCGGCCAGTGTTTGCCCGCTGTTGAGATGGCCGACCACGCCAATGACTTTTTGACCGGATGCCACCGCGTCCTTGACCTTTTGCGCGCCGGTGAGCGCGACATCTGAATCGGATTCATCATCCAGGCCAACGACGTTGACTTTGTAACCGAGCAGGCCACCCTGGCGATTGATCTCGGCGGCTGCCAGTCGTACACCACCCAGAACCGTCTGCCCACCATTGGCCTGAAAACCGGATAGGGGCACAGCCACAAAGACCGTCACGTCCCCGCGTGTCGGCTGCGGGCTGGCGTTGCAGCCAGTGAGGAGAAGGCTCACCGTGATCAAAATCAAAACCAAGTTGCGCATGGCAAACTCCTGTGATCGAATAGCAAATCTGGGCCGCGTGTCGAAGCGAGCGCGTCGTGACCAGGCCAGGGCGCGGCCCTCAACGCATCAACCTGCGGCTGATGTCTTGCGCGGCGGCTGCGCCGGTCGCATGGTTCCCACATCATGCTCGGCATCGTAGGTGTAGACCTCGTTGATCGAGGAGACGAGATCATTCAGGGTGTTGACCTGATCGGAGATGTCCGCCTGCAGGCGTTGGGTGCGACTGCTGTCCACCTCACGCGCGCCAATCAACTGCACCTGGGGGTAGATTGTGCCGAGCGCGGCCAGCGATTGCTCTAACTGGAACTCGGCCTTTTCCATCATATTTTCCAGCCGGTCGAGCGCTTCCTGCTGCGTCGTGCGCGCGTTGATGGCGGCCTCCATTTGCTGGCGCACCGAGGGGTCGCGCTCCAGGTTGAGGCGCTGACGGTAGCTGGAAATTTCAGCCGGCACCGACTTCAGATCACGCTTGATGATGTCATCACGGCGGTAGGCATCCAGGCGCCGGGCCAGCTGAAACATGTTCGCCAGCCAATCGTTGATTTGGCGCACCGTATCGCCCAGGCGGTCTTGCATGACCCCGCCCTTCTGCGTTTGCACGGCAGCCTGGATGCGCCGGAAATAATCGAGCGCCTGCTCCAGCTTGTCCTTGATCTTACTGTCCTTGATGCCGGCCGTGGTAAATTCTTGCACGAACAGCTCCGCCACGACTTGGCGGTTGTGTTCGGGATCAGTCAGGCTGCTGACAACCAAACCGGCGACGCCCACGATGCCGAGCGCGGCCCATCCCCAGAGTGGCCACCACGGAAATGGCTGCGGCACAAAGTAGGTTGCCAGCAGCACGCCGGCCACGATCAAGGCGTTTTCTACGCGCAACAGCGCGTGCTCCAGGACAGCTTGGCGAGCCTGGCGTTCGATTTTTTGGCTAATGGACTCGTCGGGCATAATCGCTTCACATGCCTAGAAGTAGCTTGACAACAGTTTATACAGCTCCCGAATCGTCTGCTCGGTGCCTTCACGCACCTGGCCGCCAGATGCCTCGGCAATGGCGCGCAGGGTGTCGTAATCGGCGTCGCCGCCATAGGCAATGCAGAAGATGACCACCGGCACACCGCCCTGGTTGCCGATCTGAATCTCACGCACCAGCGTATTCAGGCTGACGCTGGAAGCATTCTCACGGCCATCGGTCATGGCGACGATGGCGTTGATCCGCTCGCGGTCGCCGCGCTCTTGCAGGCGTCGGTAGGCCGTGCGCACCGCGTCCAGCAGCGCCGTGTCTCCGTTGGCGTCGAGGGCGGAGATGGCGCTGTTCAGGGAGTCGCGCGTGCGCGCCAGCTCGTCCAGCTCGAGCACGTTGTTGACCTGCCCGCTGAATTCGACCAGCCCAACCCGCTCCTGGTTGCCCTTGATCTGCGCCAGGAAGGCGCCGAGCGCTGTCTTGGCCGCGTCCAATTTCTCTCCGCGCATCGAGCCTGACGTGTCCACCACCAGGAAGACGTTGGTCAGGCGCTTGGTGTAGTACCAGACATTTTGCACTACTTCCACGACGGCGGCCGGCGGCATTTGCAGCGTCGTTTGCGGCTGCCTGGCGTCAATGCCGTTGGCGGTGGTCAGGGGTGAGCCTTCACTATCGAGCGCGATGCTCAAATCGGCCGGGCGATAACCGTAGCTAAGCACCAGCTTTTGCGACTCCGCGCTCAGCAAAAACTCACGCAGTGCCTGGTAGGTGCGGCGCTGATTGGCCGACAGGCTGGGCAGTTCCAGCAGCGCCAGCGGATGATCGGCCCACAGGGTGCCCTCGGCCGGATAGAGTGCGACCAGTTTTTCGCCGCGCTGATCCCGGTTGAAACGCACCACCAGTTGTTCCTGGATGACAAAAGCATCCAGGAAGGAGCGCCCTTCCTTTTGTGCGCGCTCGATGACGGTCAGCTCGCCTTCGCCGTAATACTTGACCGTGCGCTCGATGTTGCGCACATAGTCCAACGTGGCCTGCGCGGTGGCGTCATCCGCGGTCAGGCCGCGGGTCTTGCCCGCGCCGGCGTAAAATTCAGCCAGGGTTGCCAGCAAACCGCTGGCATGACTGGTGGAGGCGTGGTTCCATTTGAAATTGGCGTCGCTCGTGGCGCGCTTTTGAATGTCGCTCCAACCGACCGGCTGTGGCCAGCCCAGGTCGCGGGCGACCGATTCCCAAGCGGCAATGACGATCGGGCTGACCGCATAGCGCGTCGATTCGCCCACGCGGCGCGGGGCAATCTGCCCGGCCTGAACCTGCTGTTGCAAGGCCCATTGGCGATCGAGTTGATCCAGCCACAGGGTTGAATCTGGCGTGAGCGCCTGAAAAGCTGGGTTTTCCAGCGCGGCGCTGACCATTTCTTCCGGCGTCATTTCCAGCAGCTTGACCTGCATGGACTGACCGTCTGGGGTGCGCAGGTTTTGGCGATTGAACTGATCCACCAGCACCTGCAACATCTGCCCTTTTTCCGGCGAGTAGGCCAGGGTCAGGGTGGCATTGCGAAAGCCGACCGTGTTATCGGCCTGTTGTGCGATGGGCGCCAACGGCCTGCCTAAGCCATTCCAGGCGATGACGGCCAGAGCGCAGCACAAGAGCAATGCCAATGCGCCGCCGATAATCGTAACCGTTGCCGCAGGCGGCACGCCGCTCTGCTTATTTCGTTGCTTTGACATCGTGGCCTCGTTTGTTTGCGCGTTTCGCTGGCGTTTCACGGTTACCGCTGAGCTACATTCAGGTCAAACCAGCGGAGCAAGGCCAGGAGCACCTCGCGATTCGGGGCGCGCATGGCCGTTGTGCGCGGCACAATGGCTTGCGCGCCCTGCTTTTCCCACTTGGCAAAGAGGCTGTCCCCTTCCATGACTGGAATATCGGGATTGGCCGGTCGTAAGCCGCGCGCCACAGCCTTTTTCTGTATGTCAGGCGACAGTAGATATTTTTGGAATTCGAGGGCCGCGTTTTTCTCGAAGGCAGTCGTCTCTGGCCCCACCCAGACCGTGAAGGGGAAGTCGAACCAACTGACATAGTTGGGATAGCGGATGAGCAATGGATCGGCCCAACGTGTCTGAATACCGGCCATGTTGGTCAGTAAATCGCTCTCCAGCAATTGCCCGCCATCACCCACCGAGTAGCCAAACAGGGCAAAATCCTCGGCCGTGTAGGCGCTGGAGCCGCTGACATCGGTCAGCGCGCCCATCAGCTCCTTGAGCCAGACCTGAAATTCAGGATTGGTGACGTCCGCCACGCTGATGTCGGTGCGATTGTAGAACTCACCGGCGGCCGCAATCATGGCGGCCAGGCCGCCTACGTTCTTGCGTGGATTGGGCACCACCAGCTTGAAGAACCCCCAACTGGGATCGCCGCCCAGCTCAGGCCAGCCGCCTTTGGTGATCGCGGCATCGTGGATAGACTTCCAGTTGATGTCGCCGAACTTTTGCTCCAGCACCTGGGCGCGCGTTTGATAGATGCCCCACGCAAACAGCGAAATGGCGATCGGCCGCGCCCGGTATTCCCCATCGGTGAGGAAAACGTCACGCCCCAGGCGCTCTTTGTAGGTCACATTGGCCAATTCGACGAGGTAGCGGCTGTCGGGAATCCAAACCGTGGGGAACTGGGCCAGCTTCTCTTTTTCGGCGTCGGTCAAGCTGTCCAGCGTGCGGTCGCCCAGGACGCCAAACTCATCGCGGTCCCATTTGCCCAGGGCGGTTAACCCATCCATGGCCACGACTTCCACCTGGATGAGCTGCTTGCTGCCGGTCAGTTGATGTTTCTCATCATTGAACTGCTTGGCGGCCTCACGCACCCACGGCTCCACCGGCAAGGCCGTCAGCACGCGTACCTGGATTGGCCCGGTGGGTGCAACCACCAGAGGTTGTTGCGGTCGGGTTTGCAGATAACCCAGCCCCCAGGAAACGCCAATGACCACCAATGCCAACACAATGATGGCAATGAAGATAATGCGAGTGCGATTCATGTGATTTATCTCTCGTTGCTTCGTTGCTTACTTCTTGGCCCAGCGGTAAACGGCCTTGCCTTCGTTCGGCAGAGCCGTCAGGGCTGGCGCTTCTTCTCCCTTGACCGGCTTGAGCTTGCCACGGGTGACAATCGCCTGCGCCAACTCAGGATCATACAGCACGTCTTCATAATAGTATCTGGGGAGTTTGTCGGCCTTGATACGCAGGTCGCGCTGCTCGTCGCGCACCTTCAGCTCGAGCTGCTTGACATCGTCCCAGCTGAACTCCTGTCGCGTTCCCCAGAAACGCAGCGGGTTGCTGACGGTCAGCCCTTGATCGGTCACGATCACCTTGCGATTGGCCATGTAGGCGGCATCCCACATGGCGTAGAGGCCCAGGAAGCCGGCAATGGCCAGGATCAAAACACCCATGGCTTCGGTAATCATGCCGCTGACCCAGGCAAAGAAACAGGCCAGCACGACCGCAAAGCCGGTGGCGAACTTTACATTCATGCTGCGCGGCTCAAAAATCATGGCGTTGTTCATAACGATTGAGTTTTTCTCCTTTGCAGTGACATTGACCAGGGCGCGCACGCCGGGATCGGTTTTTGCGCCCCGCGGCGCGCGTCAATTAACCTGTTGTCAGTATAACCGAAACAGAACGACGATGCAACACCTGCCCGCCAGCGGATAAATTTCACCTGGTGGTCTTCACCTGCGTAACGGCGCAGGTGTGACAACGTCGTTTTTCATTGATCTGCAGATGGACTGCCGATGAACCTTCGTCGTGACGAATCGTCGCTACGGCGCGCATCTTTTGCTGAACATCTGCAGAAAGCCGCACGGGGACTCAGGAGCCGGCGCTCATGCCCAGGCGCCGCTTGCGCTCTTCCAGCTGGCGATTGAGCGTTTCGCGCTCCAGGACATCGTCCATCTGGCGATCAAGCCGGGTGGCAACCATGTCGCTTTCGGCCTGGGCCTTGTCCAGGCGCGCGCGAATCGAATCGGCCACGCGCGCGATGTCGGCGTCGCCCGAGCCAACCAAATCGTCCAGCGACTTGACGGCCCTGGTGCTGACTTCTTTGGACTTGGCCAGGGTCAGCAAGGCTTGCAGTTCCTCGCGCTCCTGTTTAACGGTAGTCAGCTTGGCTTCCAGCTTCAGACGGGCGTCCAACAGCTTCTGATATTCAGCCTGCTGGCGGTCGGTCTGTTCCTTGTACGAATCGGCCAGGCGTTTGGTGGAGTTGAATTTGGTTTGCGCCGCGACGGCCAGCTCTTCACGCCCCTCGCTCAGGAACATGTCAATGTTCTTGTCGAGCTCCGCGGCCTTGGCGGCAAATTCCTCGTACTTGCGGCGCAGCATGCGCGCCTCGCCGCCCACCGTGGCCGTGGCGTCTTCCAGCTCATCCAGGTTGTTTTCAACCTGGCGGATGTATTGATCGAACACGGCGATGGAATTGGACTTCAACGCCTCATCCACCATGTAATGCAAATTAGCCGAAATCAAAGTGCCAATCTTCTCGATTAACGATGCCATGCGTAAGTTACCTCCCTGGGTGCGTGCAAATTAGTTGTTTGATGACGCCCGGCTCCAAATGCCAGGCCGAGATGTCGTTTGTGCGGGTTGATTTTACCCGCAATCGTCCAATCGCGCTAGACGCCACCCTGACGCTTGACTGACGGTCGCCTAAGCGGCCCCTGCCAGCTTGTAGCCACGGCCGCGCAGGGTGGTGAGGTAGCGCGGGTTGGCCGGATCCGGCTCGATCTTGGCGCGCAGGCGGCTGACCAGCTTTTCGATGCGGGCATCATCCACGGTATCCATGTAATCCTGGCCCCAGACCGCCTCAACCACCTGATATTTATCGCAGATTTTGCCCAGCTGCCCATAAAGGAGCAGCAGCAGGCGAAATTCGAGATTGGTCAGGGCCTCCGTTGGCCGGCCATCCACCGTTACGACGCCGGTTTCGACATTGAGGCGCACGCCTTGCACGCCGGGGCGCACCAGGGCGCTCTGCTGCGCCAGGAATTGCGCAAACAGGCGGCTGAAGGGGCGCGGCGCGTCGTCTTCGGCGCCCAACAAGAGATGCTTGGCGTGCAGGGTGTTCATGACGGTGAGCGGCGCTTCACCGCCCGGCATGGCCAGGTCCATCAACGCGGCGCGTTCCGCCTCGCTCAGGCCAGCCCAGATTTTGGCACATTCGGTCTGCACCGTTAGATTGCGCGGCAGGCGTTGCGCGGCCTCCCGGTGAATGATCCAATCTTGCGCTTCGTCGCGCTGCGGCGCGCCCGTCAGGCTGGCGAGCACGCCGCAGGCGGCCTCCAGGAGGCCGATATGCCCGCCGGCCCAATCGAGGACAAAATTGACATCGCGCTCGCTGAAGGTGACGTCCAACTCGTTGGCGATCTGGCGAATCGTGTCGGCGGCGTCATCCGGCTGCAGCGGCGGCAAGTAGTAGGTGTGATGCGTGAATAGCTCGATGAACTCATCAACCGCCTCATCGCGCCGCAAGAGCGGTAGATTTTCGTTGGTGGCCGTCACAAAGACCAGCATACGCCGATATTGATCTTTGAGCGCGCGCAGATTGAGGAAGACGCGGCTTTCGACGCGCGCCAGCACCTCGTCGAACTCGTCGAGCACCATGACCAGCGGGCGCCCCAGCGCATCGAGCGCGGCCGTCAGGCCCTGGTTGAAGCTCAGGGGGATGTGAAAAGGGCTGTGCGGATTGATAAGCTCTTCGTAGGCGTTGCGCAAGGTGCGCAGCAGGGGTTCGCCCACCGCCTGTTGGCGCAAGGTGTCCTGCAGGCAGCGCAAAACCAATTCATAGAAGCCTTGATCGTTCAGGCCCAACATGCGATTGCAGTCTACATAAACGAAAATGGCCTCCTGGTTGTGATCGTTACGTTGAGCCTGGAATTGCGGCAGACACAGCATGCGCAAGAAGGCTGATTTGCCGATGTTGCTGATTCCCACCACCGAACAGCTTTCAGCGGCGTTTAGATAACGCAGAACAACCTGTGCTTCATCGCGACGCATGAAGGCGCCGTCGCGACGCAACATACGATCGGGCATACCTGCTCCCATCCTCGCGTGTGGTTTTGGCGCCTTCCGCGGCGACCTGGCCACCGACTCGTTGACTCGATGAAATTCCGGCCGGCAATCCGCTCAGGACGTCGGATCACCGCCGGAACTATTCCTCTGTACGCAAAGCCATCTTCAGGGTTCCGCTGCGAGTTGCCTGATTTTGCAAAATCATTTGGCGCTGACAAAAGGCCGAGGGCGATAGAAGTATTGTATCACATTTGACCCTGGCGACCAACTCTACCCGGTTTTCAACGAATCGCCGGTAGATTCTACACGATTTGCACTCTCCCCCGACCCATTTTGAATCCCCGCGGCTTGTGTGCTAGAATTTACGCGGGAGTCAACATTTTCGGGAGGCAATGATGCACGTCCACCTTACGCTCAATGGCGAACAAACGACCTGGGACACAGCGCCCCATGAACTGCTCTTGACAGCGCTGCGGCGGGCCGGCGCGTGGAGTGTCAAGCACGGCTGTGAGACGGGCGACTGCGGCGCGTGCGCAGTCTTGCTCAATGGCAAGCTGGTCAACACCTGCACCCGGTTGGCCGTTCAGGCCCACGGCGCCGCCATCGAAACGTTGGAACATTTGGCTCCTGATCAGCCCGGCCGGCGTGAAAACGATCCGCAAGTTCCCGCATCCTCACTCCCGGCGCTGCATCCATTGCAGCGCGCCTTTATCGAAACAGGCGCCATCCAGTGCGGCTTCTGCACCCCAGCCCAACTGTTGGCGGCCAAGGCCCTGCTCGATGAGAACCCAAGACCCACTGAAGAACAGGTGCGCGCGGCCATCGCGGGCGTGCTCTGTCGTTGCACCGGCTATGCGCGCCCGGTGCAAGCGGTGCTGCGCGCGGCGGCGATTTTGCGCGGGGAAGCGGTCGCGCCGGTGGAGATGCCGCCTGTTGCGCCTGGCGGCGGCCTGGCGGCCGCGGAACGCCAGACGTCGGCCGATGACATACCCGAATTTCCTGACGATTCTTTGAATGGCCGGCCCGCGGATACCCTGACCCGCACCCACCTGCCGGCTATGGTGGTTGCCCAGCCTGAAACGCGAGTCGTCAACAAGGCAGAGACCAAAGTGGATGCGGTCAAGCTGGCCAAGGGGCGCCCGGTCTTCACCGATGACATGACGCTGCCAGGGATGCTGTACGGCGCGCTGCTCACCAGCCCCCACGCGCATGCCCGCATCCGTTCGATTGACGCCACGGCCGCGCGCGCGCTGGAAGGCGTCCACGCGGTGTTGACGTACCACGATATACCCCGCGTGCTGTACGCCAGCGGCGGGCAGAGCTACCCGCAGCCTCACCCGTACGATCAGGCGTCGCTTGACTGCAAGGTGCGCCATGTGGGTGATCGCGTGGCGATTGTCGCGGCCGAAACGTTGGAGATCGCTCAGCGTGCCCTGGGGTTGATTGCGGTAGATTACGAGGTCCTGCCGGCTGTCTTCGACCCGTTGGCCGCGCGGCAAGAGGGCGCGCCGCAGATTCATGACGAGGCGGATGCCGTGGGCATTCACGACGCAGCCCACAATCGTTCACATCACATCTATGTCAAACACGGCGATTTGGAAAAAGCCTTTGCTGAAGCCGCGTGGACATTCGAACACGAATATCGGGTGCACCAGGTGCAGCAGGCTGCGATCGAGCCGCATGCGTGCCTTACCTACTGGGATGAGGATGACCGCCTGGTGGTGCGCACGAGCACGCAGGTGCCTTTCCACGTGCGCCGCATCATTGCCCCGCTGCTGGGCCTGCCGCTGCGCCGCATCCGGGTCATCAAGCCGCGCATCGGCGGCGGGTTTGGCGGCAAGCAGGAGATGCTGCTTGAAGACCTCTGCGCGCACCTGACCATTGCCACCGGGCGACCGGTGCGCTTCGAGTACACGCGGGCGCAAGAATTCACCAGCGCGCGCTCGCGTCATCCCCAGATCATCCGCGTCAGGACGGCCGTGCGCAAGGATGGCACGCTGGCGGCCATGCGCATCAAGACCGTAGCCGACACCGGCGCCTATGGCACGCACGGCTTGACCGTGCAGATGGTCAGCGGCTTTCGCGGCCTCAGCACCTATCGCCTGGGCGCGGCCGAATTTGACTGCGACGTCGTTTACACCAACAAACCAACGCCCGGCGCCTACCGCGGCTATGGCGCACCCCAGGCCCTGTTCGCGCTGGAATGTCACATGGACGAAATCGCGCACGCCCTGGGCTGGGACCCGATCGAGTTCAAGCGCAAGAACTGGGTGCGCGAGGGCGATGAGATCATGATGGCGCGGGCGATGGGCGAAGGGCGCGAAGGCTTTGCGCAGTGGGTCACCAGCAGCGGCCTGGAAGAATGTGTCCAGCAGGGCATGTTGGCGATGGACTGGGCGCGCAAGAGATTGCCTGGCTTTCACACGCCGTACCCCGACCGCCCGACCGTTCGCCGGGGCCTGGGCGTGGCGCTGTGTATGCACGGCACCGGTATTGCCGGCCTGGACATGGGCGCGGCCAGCCTCAAGCTCAATGACGACGGCAGTTTCAATCTACTGGTCGGCGCTACAGACCTGGGCACCGGCTCCGACACGATTCTGGCGCAGATTTGCGCCGAAACCCTGGGCGTGCCGCTGTCTGATATCATCATCTTTTCGTCTGACACTGACTTTACGCCGTTCGACACCGGCGCCTATGCCTCCAGCACCACCTACATTTCAGGCGGCGCGGTGCTCAAGGCGGCCGAGCAGGTCAAGGACCAGATCATCGAACACGCGGTCAAGCATCTGCTGCCGGGCGCGGCGGCCGAGCGGGTGTGGCTGGAGGATCGTCATGTCCACGCGCCCGATGGCCGCAAAGTCAGCCTGGAGAGCGTGGCTCTCCACGCGACGCATCAGGCCGATCAGCACCAAATCATGGCTACGGCCAGTCATATGAGCTACGTCAGCCCGCCGCCCTTTGCCGCGCAGTTCGTCGAAGCGGATGTGGACACAGAAACGGGCCAGGTGACGGTGAATCGGCTGCTGATGGCGGTTGACTGCGGCGTCGCCATCAACCCCCTCACGGCGGCCGGTCAGGTGGAAGGCGGCATGGTGCAGGCGCTGGGCTATGCCCACTGCGAAGAGATGGCCTACGACGACGAAGGGCGTTTGCTCAACCCACGCTTCGGGCCGTACCGCCTTTACCAGGCCGACGAGATGCCCAGGTTGGAGGTCATCCTGGTGCAGACTTACGAGCCGAGCGGGCCGTACGGGGCCAAAGCCGTGGCCGAAATCCCCAAAGACGGCGTCGCGCCCGCGCTGGCCAACGCCATTTACGACGCCACCGGCGTGCAAATTCGGCAGATTCCGTTCACCCCGGAGCGGGTGTGGCAGGCGCTGCAAGCGCAGCTGGCCTGAAATCGCAACCAAGAAAATGGAGTAAAGTAAATGGATACCGTCAAAGCAACCCTGGTAGACGCCATGCACTTCGACATGGAGGTGGATGGGCATCATTTCATGGTGGATGCGGCGAGCGACGTGGGCGGCGTCAATGCCGGCCCGCAGCCGGTGCGCCTGTTGATCGCAGGTCTGGCCGGCTGCACGGGCATGGATGTCATTTCGATCCTGCGCAAGAAGCGCCAGGAGGTCACGCACTTCGAGGTGGTGGTCAACGGCGCCCGCGCCCTGGACTATCCCAAAGTCTACACCGATATCGAGATCGTTTACAAGGTGCGCGGGCGCAACATTGACCAGGCGTCCCTGGAGCGCGCGATTCAGCTGTCCGAAGAACGCTACTGCCCGGCCATGGCCATGCTGCGCAAGGCCGCCAACATCACCAACCGCTACGAGATCGAGTAGGCGAGCTTAGGCACGAAAAGCGGCGCGACTGGTCTGGTCAAGGGCGTCAGCTTCCGCGGCGGTCATTTCCCAGCCCAGCGCGCCGGCATTTTCCGCCGCCTGCTGCCCATTCTTTGCGCCGGGGATGGGCAGGACGCCAGGTTGACGCACGAGCCAGTTGAGCGCAACCTGGCTGGCCGTCTTGCCGTGCGCCGCGCCGATCGCGGTCAACAGGTCAATCGTGGGCATGGCCGCGGCCAGCTGTTCCGGCGCAAACGCGCGCAGGCCGCGCCGCGCCCCCGAAATGTTGACGCCCGGCCGGTATTTGCCACTGAGCAGCCCTTTGCCCAGCGGGCTATAGGCGATCAGGGTGATGCCCAATTCCTGGCAGGCGCTGAGCACGCCGTTGCGTTCACATTCCCGATTGAGCAGGTGATACTCCACCTGGTTGGCAGCCAGGGCAAGGCCGCGTTTGGCCAGGATGGCGTGCGCCTGACGCATGCGGGCTTCGCTGTAATTACTCACGCCGATCGCCCGAATCTTGCCCTCTTGCACCGCATCGGCCAAAACGTTCATCAAGGTCTCGATGCGCAGAGTGGGTAAGTACCAGTGCACCTGGTAGAGATCAATGCAATCAACCCGCAGGCGTTGCAGGCTGCCGTGCAGGGCGCGCCGGATCGAACCGGCCGTCCAGCGATGCGGCAGCGGGGCAAATTTGGTGGCGATGACAAGCGGCGTTTGCACCGTGGCGGCCAATTCGCCCAGCAGGCGCTCCGAGGTGCCTGTCCCGTAAACCTCGGCGGTGTCAAACAGGCGCAATCCGGCGTTCAAGCTGGCGTGGAAAGCGGCCACCACATCGCCTTTGTCATGCCCGCGCCCGTACTGCCACATCAACTTGTCGCCCCACGCCCACGTGCCCACACCCAAAGCCGGCGCCTCGATCCCGCTCGCGCCAATTCGAACCATTTGCATGTCCGTAAATTTTGACTCCTCTTCGCTTTTTCTTGCACTCAACTCGCCGCGGCTCTCACGCCAAGTTCGCGTCTTTGGCCTGGCCCGATGTATAATCAAGAGCAGGCGCCCCGTCGTGATGAAGGTTCAGCCCACGGAGCATACGGCATCGTCATGACAACCGACCGACAGCCATCAGTTTATCACTTCATCCCCTTGGCCGCAAGCCTGCTGTTGGTCATGGCGCTGACCGCCTGCGTGCAGCCGCCGCTGCCGCCTACGCCGCCGCCGGCGCTGGTCACGCCCACGCCAGCCAGCAGTTCGACGCCGCCGACTCTCCCGCCGCTCCCCTCGCCGCCGCCGGCCATCACGCTTGCGCCAGGCGCCACCGTGGCCACCGGCCCGGCGCCGGGGACGCCCCTGGCCGTCACACCGACCTTCACGCTGACAGCCCCCGCAGTAACCAGTCTACCTGCGCCAACGGCCGAGATTGCCACCGACACACCGGCGCCGACCCCCACCGCGCCGCCGACGCCCGCGCCCTTGCCCACGGTGACGCCGCGCCAGCTCTTCTTTCCTGGCATTGCCAGCCAGGGGCCAACGCCGACCCCCATCACCCACACGCCCATTCAGCATGTGGTCATTATCGTCAAAGAGGGACGCAGCTTCGATGCGCTCTTTGGCCGCTTTCCTGGCGCTGAAGGCGCCGTGCGCGGCGAAAAAGCCGACGGCGCGCTGATTGACCTGGCGCGCGCGGGCGATCGCCTGGGCGGCAGTCCTGACGCCTCCAGCGCGTCGGCGCGGCTGGCGATGGGGGGCGGCCGCATGAACCAGTTCGATCTTATTCCAGACGCGGCCTTAGCCGACGGTTTTTTGTTACCGTTTACGCAGGCCTGGCCTGAGGACATTCCCAACTACTGGCGCTACGCACAGACGTTTGTGCTCAGCGATCGCACCTTCTCCGCGGCGGCCGGGCCAACCTTCCCCAATCTACTTTATCTGTTTTCGGCGCAATCGGCCTTCGTCACCGACAACCCCACCCAAAGTTCGGACACCTGGGGATGCGACGCGCCGCCCGGCGCGCGCGTGCGCACCGAGCCGAACGTAGACAATCCAACCTGGGTCTATCCTTGCTTCAACATCCCCAACTTGCCGGAGCGGCTGCAGGCGCAACCGGTCTCCTGGCGCTTCTATGGGCCGCGCCCTGGCGAAGATGGCTATCAGAGCACGGTGCTGAACGCCATTCAGACCATTCGCACGTCGTACCTGTGGAATAACAACGTCACCAGCAACGGCCAATTTCTGATCGATGTCCTGCGCCAGCAGCTCCCGGCTGTCAGCTGGCTGATCCCCCCTGGCGAGTTCAGCGAGCGCCCAACGGCCAGCCTCTGTGCAGGCGAAAACTGGACCGTGCAGCAGATCAACGCGCTGATGCAGAGCGATTTGTGGGCCAACACGGCCATTTTCGTTGTCTGGAGTCATTTCGGCGGCTTCTACGATCATCTGCCGCCGCCGCAGGTGGATCAGTTTGGTCTGGGGCCGCGCGTGCCGCTGCTCATCATTTCACCTTACGCCCGGCCCGGCTTCATTTCGCACAACCAGGCCGAACTGACTTCGCTGGCAACGTTTATCGAGCGCAACTTCGGCCTGACGCCGCTGCGTGAACGCGACGCCCAGGCCAATGACCTGCTGGAAAATTTCGACTTCCGCCAGACGCCCCTGCCGCCGCTGCTATTGACTGCGCGGCGCTGCCCCGGTTGAACCCACGGGAGAGATGACTACCACAAGATCGTGGCGCGCAGGACGCCAGGCGAAAATTGCAGCAGCGCCTCGCGCCCCCTGCGCACCAACGGCTGCGCGAGCTGCTGTGCGGGATCGAAGGCCAGCGCCGTTTGCAGCCACAGGGGCGCCTTGTAATCGGCCAGGCGATAGGGATAACCCCAGGCGGCCGTGCCGCGCATGAAGTTGAAGGCGCGCCGCGCCGACCAGGCTGCGCTGAGCTTGAAGTCATAAGCGGTGGGCCAGGGGAAATAGGTGCTGCCGGCTTCATCCTGCGGTCGGGTGGTGAGCGTTCCCTGCGCCAGATCCGCCAGCGTTTGCAGCATCAGCGCGGCCCCCACCTGCGCGCTCAAGGCGTCGGCCTGCGCGCCGCTGCTGCCATCCGGCCAGGAGACCTCGGCCTGCGCCGCGATTTCGCCGGCATCGATGGCCGATGTCATGCGGTGCAGGGTGACGCCGGTCCGTTCTTCGCCCAGGCGCCATTGCCAGAAGAGGGGCGCGGGGCCGCGGTAGCCGGGCAGCAGCGATGGGTGCAGGTTGAAACAGCCCAGACGCGGCAGCTGCAGCAGGGCCGGCGGCAAGACGAAGGAAAAACAGGCCACCAGAATGACATCCGGCGCCAGGGCGGCCAGCTGCGCCATCACGGCTGCGCTCCGCAGCTGTTTGACATAAATCACGGGCAGCCGGTGGGCCGCGGCCTGCGCCACGATTGACGGGGGCTGCGCGCCGTCGCTGAGCAGCAATCCCGACTCCGCCGGCGCGGAGCCTGGCGTCACCACCGCGCAGACCTGGATAGAATGGGCCAGTAAGTGCTGCAAGGGAATGGCTGAGAAAACGCCATCCATGCCCATGAAGATGATCCGCAGCTTTTGGGTCTCGATGCTCATTGGTGTACAATCACCCTCGCCAGGAATTCAATTCAGGAGGTTCCGCATGGCCGATCCCGCAGCCAACATTGGTTTCAGCCCCGATAATACACGCATGGTGATGTGTCGCAAACTCGGTCGTTTGCTGCCTGGGCTGGACAAACCGCCCTTCAAAGGCAAGCTAGGCGAGCGCATCTTCAATGAAATCTCGCGTGAGGCGTGGGAGATGTGGCCGTCTTACCAGACGCTGCTCATCAACCACTACGGCCTCAGCCTGGGCGATCCGCGCGCCCAAGACTTTCTGCTCCAGCAGATGGAGCAGTTCTTCTTCGCCGATGAGGGCGGCATGCCCGAAGGGTGGACGCCTCCGGGCGGGGGGCAAAAACAAAAGGGCGGCGCGCCGCGCAAATAGGGCGCCTGACCATGCGGTCCCATCACCAGCGGCATTTTAGCATGGATTGCCATTCTGTCGCATCGAATCAATAGACGGTAAATGACGCCACCCATCCTGCTTATTTCTACTTACGAGCTGGGCCATCAGCCCTGGAACCTGGCATCGCCGCTGGCGATGCTGGCGCAGGCCGGCTTCGATGCCACGGGCATTGACGCCAGCGTGGAGCCGCTCCCGCAAGCCCTCGCGGCGCACGCCTGGTTCATTGGCATCTCCCTGCCAATGCACACCGCCACGCGCCTGGCCGTGCCGCTCATCGCGCAGATTCGCAGTCTGAACCCCAGCGTGACGATTTGCGCCTACGGGCTTTACGCCGCGCTCAACGCCGATTACCTGTTGACCGCCGGCGTTGATTTCATCATCGGCGGCGAATTCGAGGCGCCGCTGGTCAGCCTGGTGCAGGCGCTCAGCCGCGGCGAGGCGCCGCCCAGCGGCGTCAGCAGCCGGCAGCGCATCGCCGCGCCGCATCTGGCCCGTCTGGCGTTTGCCGTTCCGCAGCGCCAGAATCTGCCGCCCTTGCGGCGCTATGCTCATCTGGCCACAAACGGTCATCAGATTCCTGCGGGCTACGTCGAAGCCAGTCGCGGCTGCCTGCACACCTGCCGGCACTGCCCCATCACGCCGATCTACCAGGGGCGCTTTTTCGTCGTGCCGGCGGCGGTGGTGTTGGCCGACGCGCAGGCGCAAATCGAAGCCGGCGCCGGGCACATCACCTTTGGCGACCCCGATTTTCTGAATGGGCCTCGCCACGCCCTGGGCATCGTGCGCGCCCTGCACCGGGATTTTCCGCAGGTCACGTTCG
>DAISHS010000005.1:0-35305 GCA_036822415.1 Chloroflexota bacterium | reverse complement strand
TGGCTCAGCCCCGCCACATCAACCCGCACCACGGTTGACCTGCCCGCAACGCTGGGGTCGCAGACGGCCGGAGCCAGCAGGTAGGCCACGGCCCTGCCATCTGGCGACCAGTCAAGCGCGGCCAGTGCGCCCGTGGGGTCGAGCGCAGGCCAGCGCGCCAGCTCGCCCTGGTTGATGTCCCACAGCACCAGCTGTTGATCCAGCCAGGTGACGAGCTGCGCGCCGTCCGGTGAAAACGGCCCGCCGCCCAGGTCTACGATAGCGCCGGCGGCGACTTCCAGGCGGCGCAGCGGTCGTTGCCAAAAGCCACAGCCATCGGGGACGCCTTCCCTGGCGGTGGTGTAGTAGAAGTAGCGGCTGTTGGGCGACCAGAGGATGCCCTCCAGACCGTAGGCGCCCACGCCGCCGCAGTTGATTAGCTGGCTGTCCACGACCACCCTGGCCGGGCCGGCGCCGAGGCTGCGGTCCAGGCTCAAGGTTTCGTAGGCGTGGGTCTCTGCCTCAGCGCTGGCAGCACAAGCAAACATCCTCAGTTCGACTTGCCAGCGCTGGTCCGGGGATGGGTAGGTTATGCTCTGGGGCGGACCGCTGGCCTGCACGGCGGCGACGATCGCGGTCAGGGTGGCATCGGGGGTTGCGGCGGCGGTTGCGCTCGGCAAGGGCGCAACCGTCGCCGCAACGGCCGTGGGGCTTGGGCGCGCGGGCGTAAGCGTGGGCGACCGGCTGCAAGCGGCAAGCACAAGCAGCGCGGCCAGGGGTGAAAAGAATGAAAAGCGCGCGGCATTGATTCTTTTCATCTATAACTCATCTACAACAGCGCTCCCAGCCGTTCGTTTCTCAGTTGTCCACCGCGACAAACAAGGTGTAATTCACCGTCGAAGTTCCAGCCGGCACGCCGACGCAGATCGTATAATCCTGCGTCAGCGGCAGACGGTCGCTGTACGAAGGCCCTCCCACCTCGATGCGCTTGAGCGGACTGCCATCCGCGCCGACGAGGGAGAAGCTCGCCGCGCTGCCGGGCGAAGTCACCTGAATGGTCATGCGCTGATGCGCCAGCGCGCGCAGGACGTAACACGAATAGTGCAGACTGGAGGCCGTGCCGGTCAGGGTGGCCGACGTGCCGCCGGGCGGAAACTGGATGCGGGTCGGCGCGGGCGGGCTGCTCAGCGGAGGGATCGAAATGGTCAGGCTGTAGCTGACGCTGCCTGCGGCCGTCGCTGCGCAGATCAGGTAGTCGGTGGTGGCTGGCAGCGGCCCGCTCCAGGTGCGCGCCTCATTTTCCAGCCGTTTGAGCGGAAAGCCGCCGATGACGGCGATGTCCACGGCGCTGACCAGGAAGTTGGCTGCGCTGCCGGGCGAGGTGATGGAGACCGTCATTTCCTGGCCGGCCTGCGCGCCAAGCACATAGCAGACCTGTTGGGGGAAGGTTGCGACGCCCGTCAGCGTGACCGCCGTACCGCCAGGCGGAAACTGCACACGAATCGGCGCGGGAGTCGGCGCGGGGGTGGCGGTCAGGGGCGGCAGGGTCAGGGTCAGCGAATAGGTGACGGAGCCGCTGGCTGTGGCCACACAGATCAAGTAATCGCCGGTCGCCGGCAAAAGGCCAGTCCAGCTGCGGTCTTCGTTTTCCAGGCGCTTGAGCGGCACGCCGTCGTTGACGCTGGGGTTGACCGCTTTGACCAGGAAATTGGCCGCCTGCGCCGGCGAAGTCACCTGCACGGTCATCTCCTGACCGGCGCGCGCGCCGGCGACGTAACAAAAGCGGTTGGGGAAAGTCACCGTGCCGGTGACGGTGGCGGCTGTGCCGCCCGCGGGAAAGCTGATGCGGACGGGATAAGCTTCGCTGCCATCGGCTGGCGCCGGCACGCGCAGGCGCTGACCAATGAGGACGCGATTTGGATTTCGGATGCGGTTGAGCCGCATGAGCACGGCGACGGTGGTGTTGAAGCGGCGGGCAATGCTGGCCAGCGTATCGCCGCGACGAACCACGTAAATGATGGTGTCGGCCTGCCTGCCGATCGTCTCGGACGCGGCGGCCGCCGTGCGCGCCGCCTGCCCTCCATTGTCAAACCACAGGGCGCCGGTCAAAAGCATCACCAGGGCCAGCCCCAGGCGCACGAAGCGCTGCCGACTCAATTTGAAACCTCTCATCGTTTGCCTCCTATGTGGGCTTTGTCTATCTTCGAGCTGTGTTCATCTCAATTAACCCCAGCTTCGTCATTTGCGTCATTCTTCCTTCAATCACGGCCCTTCTTCATGTATAGGTCACGCTTGCTCTGCCCTCATTACGGCGCAGGCGTGCTGAAGAGGGCCAAACTGCGCGTTTCTAGTTTGTAACGCGTGCCGCCCTTGGCGGTGCGTCGGCGAGAGGGCGGCAGCGGCTCCCGCGTGTCCAGCAGCAGCGTCCATTGGGTTGGATGAGACTGCGTGGGGAGAGCGAACGAGACAGGCTTCCAGTGAGGGTTGAGCAGGATCAGCAGCGTGTCGTCAACGATGCGATTGCCCCGGTCGTCAATCTCATCAATGGCGTTGCCGGCAAGACGCAGACCGAACGCGCTGGTCCCTGTCGCCTGCCAGTCTGCAACGGTCATTTCCAACCCATCGGCGCGAAACCAGGTCAGGTCTTTGACTTCGGAATCAAGAATCTGACGGCCCTGGAAGAAGGTGCGGCGGCGCAGGCCAGGATGATCTTGCAGCAGACGAACGAGATAACGGGTAAACTCCAGCAGGTCTGCGCCGGCCTGGTCTATCGTCCAATCAATCCATGAGGTTTCGTTATCCTGGCAATAGGCGTTATTATTGCCCTGCTGGGTGCGAGCGATCTCGTCGCCGGCCAGGAGCATGGGGACGCCCTGTGAAAGCAGCAGGGTGGCAAGAAAGTTGCGCATCTGGCGGCGACGCAGCGCCAGGATGGCGGGATCGCTGGTCGGGCCTTCGACCCCGCAGTTCCAGCTCTGGTTGTCGCTGTGCCCATCGCGATTGCCCTCGCCGTTGGCTTCGTTGTGCTTTTCATTATAGCTGACCAGGTCGGTCAGGGTGAAGCCGTCATGCGCAGTGACGAAGTTGATGCTGGCGTAAGGGTGGCGGCCCCCCTGTTCGTAGAGGTCGGGGCTGCCGGTCAAACGATAAGCCATGCTGCCGGCCTGGCCGGCATCGCCTTTCCAGAACGAGCGCACGGTGTCCCGGTAGACGCCGTTCCACTCGGCCCACAGCACGGGAAAGTTGCCCACCTGGTAACCACCGGGGCCTGTATCCCACGGCTCTGCAATCAGTTTGACCTGCGATAGCACAGGGTCCTGGTGGATGATGTCGAAAAAGGCGCCCAGACGATCCACATCGTGCAGCCCGCGCGCCAGGGCGGAAGCCAGATCGAAGCGAAAACCATCCACGTGCATCTCCAAAACCCAGTAGCGCAGGCTATCCATGATGAGCTGCAGCGTGCGCGGGTTGAGCGCATTCAAGGTGTTGCCCGTTCCTGTGTAATCGAAATAATAGCGTTTGTTGTCGGCGACCAGCCGGTAGTAGGCCGCGTTATCAATGCCGCGGAAGCAGACAGTCGGCCCCAGGTGATTGCCCTCGCCGGTGTGGTTATAGACGACGTCGAGGATCACTTCGATCCCTTCGCGGTGAAACGTTTTCACCAGCGTCTTGAACTCAGCGACCTGCTGTCCAGACACGCCGCTGCTGTTGAAGCGCATGTCGGGCGCGAAGAAGCCAATGGAATTGTAACCCCAGTAGTTGGTGAGTCCCTGGCTGAGTAAATTCTTGTCAATCAAACAGTGATGAACCGGCATCAGCTCAACGGCGGTGACGCCCAGCTTGAGCAAATACTCGATGACGGCAGGGTGGGTCAGCCCGGTGTAGGTGCCGCGCAGCTCTTCAGGAACGGCCGGATGACGCGCGGTGAATCCTTTGACGTGCATCTCGTAGATCAGCGTGCGGTGCCACGGGGTACGCGGCGCCACATCGTTGCCCCAACTGAACGCCGGATCAACCACCATGGCCCTGGGCATGTAGGGCGCGCTATCGCGCTCATCGAACGAGAGATCGCCGTGAGGGTGGCCAATGGTATAGCCAAAGAGGGCGTCGTGCCAGCTCAGATGACCGGAGATGGCCATGGCGTATGGGTCCAGCAGGAGTTTGTTGGGGTTGAAGCGCTGACCCGCTTCGGGAGCATAGGGACCGTGGACGCGATAACCGTACAACTGGCCTGGACGCACCGATGGCAGGTAAGCGTGCCAGACATGGTCGGTGTACTTGGGCATGCGGATGCGTTGAGCTTCGCGCGCGCCCTCTGGCCCATCGAACAGACAGAGGTCTACGGAGCTCGCATTTTGCGAAAACAGGGCAAAGTTAACGCCGGCGCCATCCCAGGTGGCGCCTAGTGGATAAGATCTTCCGGGCCAGATCGGTATGCTGCGCTGGGCAGCGGACGGCGAGACCGGGTTAATTGCCAACATCTTGCTCCCTTTTACGCGTAACGCGTCAAAACGTCAAGGACTCGCAGATCTCAATGGCTGACGATCTTACCACAGTCCCTGCGTTCTGGAAAGCATCTCTGCCGACCGGGCCAGCCGCGCGCCTGATTTGCTAAACCGGCAATACCAGTTATAATAACAACAGCCGCTGGTTCGCACGCTCACCCCATCCCATCGCGGGCGCCCACAATTTCCCGGATGATGTGGTGTCGTCAACCCATTTGTTACGTTTCTAAACTTCTCGCACAATTGAATCTTGCTGTCATGACGCTCTATGAACCCGTGACCCGCTTAGGAGGGCCTCCGCATGACAACAGCCATTCCTTCCGCCACTGATTTGCGCGCGTTTTGTTTTGAATTGGTCGAAACCGCGTGCGCCGCTCAACGCGCGCCGTGGTGTCGTTGGTCGGTAGACGAAGGCGCTGAACTCCTCCAGCAGCTTGCCACGCGTAATTTCATCGGTCCGCGCTGGCAGCGCCTCCAGCGTATGCGCGCCCCCAACATTCGCCGCGGCTGGATGCCGTATGTGGCCACCATCGCCGGCATGGTGGAAATCTACTACGACCACGTCGTTGCACTCGCCTCCAACGATTCGGCCGTCTGGCGGGCGCTCTATCGTGAGATGCAGATGCTCGTTCTGCGCTACCTCACCCGTTACCATGTGCCCAAGCGGCGCGCACGGTTGGACAGCGAAGACATCGCCCAAACCATGTGCCTCAAGCTGCTTTTGGTCCTGACGCGCTATCCCTGGGATGTTGATTTTGCCGCCTGGCTGACCAGCGTCGTTCAGCATCTGACCATTGATCTGATGCGCCGGCATGAGGCGCTCGATGAGTCGCTGCCTTGCGACATCGAAACCCTGCAAGAAAGCAGCGAAGAACCGCCTTTCGATATTCATCCCAGCGACCGCCTGCGCACGGCCTACCATGATCGTGAATTTCTTTTATTCGATGAAGCGATGGCCGAAGCGCTCGACTACGTCACATCGCCCTGGCAGCGCCGGGTGTTCGTTCAATGCCGCTTGCTGGACGAAAGCCTGAGCGACGCCGCCTCCCACTTCGAAACCACCTACGGCGCCGTTGCCAGCGCGCTCTTGCGCGCCGAGCAACGTTTACGCGCGTTTGTCGCCAATCATCCAGATCATTTCGACCTGTAGCCCCAAACGCTGACATGGCGGCGCAGGCAGGCGCTCAACGGGCAAGATCCTATGGCGTCAGGCGATTGAGATCACGCGGGAACAGCGTCGCCAGGCGGATGTTGTCCAGCCCCAGAAGCTGCATCAAAAAGCGTTCCAGGCCAATGGCAAAACCGCCGTGCGGGGGCATCCCGTACTTGAAAACTTCCAGGTAAGCCTCGAAAGCGCTCAAATCGCTGACGCCGTGCTGGACCAGCGCCTCAAGATAATCTGCGTAGCGATGCAGACGCTGACCGCCGGTCACCAGCTCCGTGCCGCGGAAGAGCAGATCGAAGCTGTTGGAAAAGGCCGGGTCAGCCGGGTTCGGATGGGTGTAAAACGGCCGTTTGCCCATAGGGTAGCCGGTGACGAACAAATAATCGCTGCCCAGCGTCTGCTGCGCCCAGTGGCCCAACCAGCGCTCATGGGCCGGCGCCAGGTCAGGCTCGCCGCGGCAATCCTCACCCGTGGCGCGGAAAATCATCTCCTGGGCCGCGGGGAAATAAACCCAGGGAATGTTGGCGACGATGCCTCCCGCGCCTGCGGCGGCCAGCGGTGAGCTGGCGCCTGGCGCGGCAAAGGCTGGCATTTTCACCTGCAGCTGCCTCAGCTCAGCGCTGTGGAGAGCGGCCAGGTGCTGTAAAATGCCCTGGATGACCGTCGCCAACAGCGTCATGACATCGAAGTGATTCTCGATGAAGCCAAATTCAACGTCCAGGCTGACATATTCGTTGATGTGGCGCGTGGTGTCGTGCGGTTCAGCGCGGAAAACGGGGCCAACCTCGAAGACGCGCTCGAAAATGCCGACCATCGTTTGCTTGTAGAACTGTGGGCTTTGCGCCAGATACGCGGCGCGGCCAAAGTAGTCCACCTTGAAGACATTGGCGCCGCTCTCCGTGGCCGACGCCACCAGCTTGGGCGTCTGCACCTCGGTGAACCCCAGGCCGGTCAGGGTGGCGCGGAAGCCGGCCATGACGCCGGCGCTCAGCTTGAACAGCGCCCATTTGTTGGGATGACGCAGCCCCACCACGCCGTGATCGAGAAAGGTGCTGAGCGTGGCCTTGACTTCCTTCTTGTTAATCTCGAAGGGCGGCGGCTCTGTGACCGCGCTGATGACGTTGACCTGGCAGTCGTGCAGCTCATGGCCGCCAGGGGCCTGGGCTTCGCTCACCACCGTTCCCGTCAACTCCACCACCGTGCCCTCGACGCAGCCGCTCAGCGGCGCCAGCTCAGCCGGCGTCAACACGGCCTGAAACAGGCCAAACCCATCGCGCAGCACCAGAAAATTGATGGCGCCGATCTGACGTAAACGATGCACCCACCCATACAGGCGCACCTGCTGCCCTACGGACTGCGCCGCTTCGCTTGTGCGCACGCGGCGCGGCGTAGATACCACGGTTTCGCTTGACATTTCTCCTCCTGAACCTCTGCGCGCCAGCGGCTGTGCGCTGCTGAGCTGGCCGACCGGCCGCAGATCGAAAAAGGGCGTATTCAAACGTATTCAAGGGGCGAGCAGCCTCCGCTGCGGCCTTGCGGGCGCAGACGTGCGCGCCGACGGAGGCTCACGCCGCCCGATTGATTTTGCCTGCGCCCAAATAAAAAAGCGCCACCCGTCCGAGGGACGAGAGGCGCAACTCGTGGTACCACCCTGGTTTGTTTCAGCCTCACAGCCGAAACCTTCAGCGGTCATCTCTGACCAGCGGCGCGTAACGGACGCCACCGGCATGGTCTACGTCACGTGGAGGCAGCGGGGTATGACGCCGCCATCCGCTCCCGTGGTTCAACCATGCAGCTCAGGAGTGTCTTTCTGTCGAGCGGACAGGCGACCTTCGCAGCAGGTAGTCGCTCTCTGGGCTGTCCGTTTTCGGCTTACTCTCTCCGTCAACGCTTGTTGCATTATGAATGGCGGCAAGCATACCACACCCCTGGCTGCCTGTCAAACAGGTTTTCGTGTTCTGGTGCGTTTAGGGTAAAATCACCGCAGCCACGCAGGCAAAGACGGGTGCATTTCAGTTTCGGGATGTAGTCCACGCAGGTGGACTTTGCAATCGTTGCAGCGACTTGCAGTCGCCCGATCTGCCCCCAGTTTGAAATGCACCCGGCAAGGACCGCAAGCATCTTTTCAATAATATGGGGAAACGGCGCTTACAGACCGCCAACGAGCCTTCTTCAGGCCGACCCCCGGTTGAAAGCACATGGACGGCGCACGATGATCTCACTGGAACAAGAAATCAAAGCCTATTTTCGCAGCCAAAACCTGGCCTTCGAGGACAATTGCAAATCCTACACACGCCTGGATTTTGCATTTGGCAGCCGACAGCAGGGCCGCCGTTTTCATTTCGATGTGAAGGAGAAACGCCAGGCGCTCAACATGCAAAATTGGCCGGTCTCCACTATTCCCCAGGAGCACCTCTTCATCCTGGACGACCTGGCCGCGCGCAAGGTGCTGGCCTATGCGCCGCAATCGGGCCTGGTGCTGCGTGACAACCTGCGTCAATCGTACCATCTGCTGACCGTGGTTGATCTCTTTTTGATGCCAAAACAGCGCGTCAATCGCCCCATCGAAAACGAAGTCCAGGCCATGAAGGGTAAATGGCTGCTGGACCTGCGCAGCAGCTACACCAGCGCCAACCTGGTCGATATCTTCAGCGCAATCAACCGCTATCTCGATCAGCATGACGCCATCTTTTTCAAGCAGCTGGCCTGCTATGGTCATTACGCGGGCGAAGTGGTGCATGACCAGGGCGCGACACGGCGACCAGGGCACTGGGACATTGACATTAGTGCGACGCGCTGAAGGGGAGGGAGATGTGAAGCGTTTGGCTTTGCGGTTACGCTGGCGACGGATGTTCATTGCGATCGGCGTGCTGTTGACTCTGACGCTGCTGTTGGCGGCGGCCGCGGCGGCGGCCCGCAGCGGCGCTGCCGTCAATAGCCTCATCATCGTCAATACGCTTGATGACGCCGCCGATGCCGCGCCCAATGACTGCCTGTGCATGACCAGCGACAATTTGTGTTCTCTACGCGCGGCCCTGCAAACCGCCAATGCCTGTCCTGGCCCCGATGTGATTCATTTTGCCCTGGCTGGCGTCATTACGCCCTATTATCCCTTGCCCGCGCTGACCGACACGAGCGGAGGCGTCACGATTGATGGCTACAGCGCGCCCGGCGCCAGCCCCAATACCAACCCCTTCACCGCTACGGTCAATGCGGTCTTGACGATCGCGCTGGATGGCCGTAATCTTGCCTTCGATGGCCTGACCATCAACAGCCATAACAATGTGGTGCGTGGGTTAGCCATCTACGACTTCGATAACGCCATTGGCGCGCCTTACTACAACGCCATCGTCATCAGCGGCGGCCAGAGCAATGTCATCACCGGCAACTTCCTGGGGCTGACGACGGATGGCAGCCGCGGCTCCAGTTTTCAACGCGCCGGCGTCAACGTCCGTGCGCTCGCCAAGCAGAACATCATCGGCGGTACGGCGCCGGCCGATCGCAATGTCATCTCCGGCAATCGTTACGCCGGCGTGCGCATCGAGGGCAACCTGGCGTTGACCAACACCGTGCAGGGAAACTTGATCGGCCCCGCGCTCAGCGGCACGGCCGTGCTGACCGACAGCCAGCAGCTGTATGGGGTGCTTATCACCAACATCGCCTATGAAAACCTGGTGCTCGACAATGTCATCTCCGGCAACAGCGTGGCCGGCGTGGTGATCTCTGACAGCGCGGGCGCCAACCGGGTGCAGGGCAATATCATCGGGCCGACGGCCAGCGCCGACGCGGCGCTCAGCGGCAGCGCCCAGAGCGACGGCGTCTGGATCAACACCAGCGCCAGCAGCAACCTGGTGCAGGCCAACCTGATCAGCGCCAACCGGAGCAACGGCGTGCGCATCAACGGCAGCGGGACATTCCATAACGATGTGTGGGGCAACACCATCGGGCCGACGCTGACGGGCGATCCCCTGCCGGGCAGCACGCAAGCGGTGGGCGTGCGCATCAGCGACGGCGCCACCACCAACCGCGTGGGCAACGGCGACGATGGTGATGCCTCCAATCGCATCGCCTACCAGACGCTGACGGCCGTCATCATCGAAGGCAACAGCGCCCGTTACAACCGCGTGCGCGGCAATCACCTGGCCGGCAACGGCCCTTCCGCGGCCGCGCGCGGCATTGACCTGGGCGGGGATGGCAGCACGCCAGACGATCCTGGCGATGCCGATGCGGGGCCAAACAGCCTGCAAAATCGGCCGGTCATCAGCAACGTCATCTCCCTCATCAATCAGGTGCAGGTTGATCTCAGTGTGGACAGCAGCTCGGCCAATGCGGCCTATCCGCTGACGATTGATTTCTATCAGGCGGAGGCGGGCGCAACGGCGGGCCAGACTGCGGCAGGGGAGACATGGCTTGGCAGTGTGCTTTACACCACCCCGCAGCTGGCGGCGACGCAGCGATTTACCGCCAGCGCGATCCCCGGCAACCATGACCTCATCGTCGCCACGGCCACCGATGCGACGGGCAACACCAGCGAATTCAGCGCGGCCGTGGAGGTCAGCCAGAGCGCGATGGCGGTCAATGACCTGGGCGATGCCCCTGACGCTGACCTGGGCGATTGTTTGTGCTCGACAGCCGCTGGCGTCTGTACGCTGCGCGCCGCGCTGCAAACGGCCGGCATCTGCCCGGGGTTACAGGCGATCGGCTTTGCGCTGGCCGGCGCGATTACGCCGGCTACGCCGCTGCCGGCGTTGACCAATCCAACGGGCACATGGATTGACGGTTTCTCGGCGCCGGGCGCGCAGGCCAACAGCGCAGCCCCCACCAGCCCGATCAATGCCCGCCTGACCATCACGCTCAGCGGCAGCGATCAGCTGGCCGACGGGTTGCTTTTGGACGCCGGCAGCAATCACATCACAGGGCTGGCGCTGGCGCAGTTCACCAACCGCGGCCTGGTTATTCGATCCAGTCATAATACCGTGAGCGGCAACTTCATCGGCATCGAGGCCAACGGCAGCAACGGCTCCTTGCAGCAGCAGGTGGGCGTTGCCATTGAAGACGGAGCGGCTTACAACCAGATCGGAGGCCTGACGCCGGCTGACCGCAATCTGATCAGCGGCAACCTCAGCGCAGGCGTCTTCATCACCGGCGCCGGCAGCGACTTCAACAGCGTGATAGGCAATTTCATTGGCCCCAACGCCGCGGGCAACGCCGCGCCGACTGGCGCCGGGCAGCAGGTGGGCGTTTGGATCGGCGGCGGCGCGCAGCATAATCGCATTGGCCTCGCGGCTGCGGCCGACGCCGTACAGACGCAGACCGCCAGCAGCAACCTGATCAGCAGTAACCAGCAGGCCGGCATTTACCTCGGCGCCGGTTCCAGCCAAACGCTGGTCGTGAACAATACGATTGGGCCGGTCGCCAACGGGCAAAGCATCATGACGAATGGCATCCAAACCGATGGGATCGTCATCGAAGACGCAAGCGCCAACGAGATTGGGCGCCTGGGGCAGGCCAATCAGATCAGCGGCCAGGAGCAGGCCGGGGTGCGCATCAGGGGCAGCGCGGCCAGCCAAAATCTCATCCTGGCCAATCTCATCGGGCCGGCCAGCAGCGGCGCGTTGCCGCTGCTGGGCAGCCATCAAGTGTACGGTCTTGTCATCGAAGAGGGCGCTCATGACAACCAGATCGGAGACACGGCCAGCTCGTTGGCGTTGTGGCCGGGCAATACGGTGCGCTACAACAATCAGCAAGGCATCGTGGTGCTCGGCGGAGAGACGATCAATAATCGGCTATCGGGCAATATCCTGGTGAATGGCCCCGGCCCTGCAATTGACCTGGACGGCGATGGCTTGACGCCCAACGACGAGGCGGACCCTGATAGCGGGCCTAATCGGCTGCAAAATTCCCCCGCGGTTATCCTGGCCTTCTATCCCAATTCTGATCCAGGCCGGCCAGGCGCCTCCACCCCCATCTCCATCACCTACCGGGTAGACTCGGCGCCCCTCAACGCCAGCTATCCGATCACGGTTGAGTTTTTTCGGGCCGACAGCATGGTTTCCGGGCAAGCGCTCAGCTACCTGGGCGCGACGAGCTACGCCGCGCCCGATGCGCAGGCGGTCGTCAGCACGCTGGTCTATCCCATCCAGGCAACGAATTTCTGGTGGCCCCTGGTCGCCATCGCCACCGATGGTCAGGGCAACACGAGCGAGCTTTCAGCGCCTTTCTGCCCCGGCGCCTACCCCGATGTCAATCGTTCGGGCCACGTGGATCTGGTGGACATCATGCTGGTGGCGCGCACGCTGGGCCGCACGCCTTACGTGTACGACTCGAACTGTGATGGGGTGCTGGCCGTGGACGATCTGCGCGCCATTGCGGCCGCGTGGCAGCCATAGGCTTTCTGGCGCACGCGCCGCCAGGGCCACGGGACTTGTCAGATCGTTGACAATTGACCCATCGCGTTTCCCCGTGTAAAATAGGCGCCTATCCTCTTGACCCGTGCGCCTGTTGCCATGTGTTTGTTGAGCCTGGACAAGCCAGGTCCGCCCTGGATGTGCGTCGAAGCTGCACGCATCCACAATGAGCTGCCATCATCTTGGAATCAAGAACCTTGATCGGAAAGGAACTGCCCGTGAATGACACTCGTGAGATTCGCGCCTGGTATTTTTACGATTGGGCTAATTCGGCCTTTTCCACCACCGTCGTCACCGTCTTTCTTGGCCCCTACCTCACCACCATCACCAAAGCAGCCGCTGATGCCAATGGCTTTGTCTACCCGCTCGGGATCAAGGTAGGCGCTGGCTCTTTCTTCGCTTACATGGTGTCGCTCTCGGTCGTCATGCAGGTCTTCATTCTGCCGATTCTCGGCGCCATTGCGGATTACTCGCACCTCAAAAAGCAATTCCTCACGCTGTTTGCCTACATTGGCGCTTTCGCGACAATGGGCATGTATTTTTTACATGGCACCAATTACTTGCTCGGCGGCCTGCTGTTTCTGGTCAGCAATTTGAGCTTTGGCGCCTCCATCGTCTTCTACAACGCCTTCCTGCCGGAAATCGCCAGCCCTGACCGCCGCGACGGCGTGTCGGCGATGGGCTTTGCCATGGGCTATCTCGGCGGCGGCCTGCTCCTGGCCCTCAACCTGGTTTTGTTCTCACGCGCTGAAAGTTTCGGCGTGGACCAGGGCATGGCCGTGCGCATCAGCCTGGTGTCGGCCGGCGTGTGGTGGGCCATCTTCACCCTGATCCCGATCAGGCTGCTCAAAGCGCGCGAGGCGCGCAGCCGTTTGCCGGCCGGCGAACGTTACGCAACCATCGGCTTCAAGCAACTCGGCTCAACCCTGAAAAACCTTCCCGGCTATCCGCAAACCCTGCTCTTTTTGATCGCCTATCTGCTTTACAACGACGGTATTCAAACCGTTATTGCGCTCTCATCCCAGTTTGGGCAAGAAGAACTGAAGCTGTCCATCACAACCCTGACCGCGATCATCCTGATGGTGCAGTTCGTCGCCTTCTTTGGCGCGGCGATCTTTGGCCGCATTTCGCGCGTGATGGGCACCAAGCGCGCCATCTTGGCCAGCCTCGTTGTATGGACGGGCGTGGTCATCTATGCGTACGGCCCACTGAAGGCCGGAGATGCGCCGGGCTTTTTCATCCTGGGCGCAGTCATTGCCGTCGTTCTCGGCGGCAGCCAGGCCCTCAGCCGCTCCCTCTTCTCGCATATGATCCCCCATGGCCAGGAAGCCGAATACTTCAGCCTGTATGAGATCAGCGAACGCGGCACCAGCTGGCTTGGCCCCCTGCTGTTTGGACTCAGCCTGCAATTCACCGGAAGCTATCGCATCGCCATTTTGTCCCTCATCATCTTTTTCATCGTGGGCATGTTCCTCCTCACGCGCGTCAACGCGGCCCAGGCCGTGCGCGAGGCAGGCAACGAGGTGCCAGCGCACATCTAAGCTATGATCCAACTACCCTTTTTGAATCGTCGCGCCGGGGCGCTGAGCGCCCTGGCGCTGGCTTTGCTTGCCCAGGTCCTCCTCAACCAGACTCCCCCGGGGTCGCACCTTATCATGGCCTGGAGCGCACAGACAATCCACCTGGTCGCCTATGGTTTGCTGGTGATCGCAATGGGCCTGTTTGCCGTGACGGCGGCGACGAAAGGGGAAGGGCGGGAGAAGAAAGAAGAAGCGGGCGCAGGGCCGCGCCTGACGCTGGTTTTCAACTGGACGACGCTGTGCCTGGCTTTGGCGCTGCTCAGTTACCTGGGCAGCCTGGCGTTCTACATCGGCGCGGGCGAAAGCCCCGCCGTGCGCGCACTGTGGTTGGCCGGTCCACTGCTGTTCCTGGCGGCGTACGCGCCCGCCCTCAGGCGGCCCGCCGCTTCGCAACCGCAGGCTACCTGGTGGGAATGGGTATTGCTGGCGATCTTGACGGCCATAGCCTTTGCCCTGCGCACCTGGCAGCTGACAACGATCCCTGGCAACATTGACGGCGACATCACCGTGCTGGGGCGTGAGGCCAGCAAGCTGATTGGCCAGCCGCTCTGGATTGGCGTCGGTTACTTTCAATTTCCCCAATTCATGACCATGCTCGCGGCGTGGAGCATGAGCCTGTTTGGGCAAAACCTGTATGGGCTGTTTCTCGGCTCGGCCCTCATCGGCAGCGCCACGGTCGCCGCCGTCTTCTGGCTGGGGCGCGAGCTGTTCGATCGCCGCGTCGGGCTTCTGGCCGCCGCCCTGTTGACCATCAGCTACACCCACAACCACCTTAGCCGGATCGTCATTCCCACTACCGCGCTGCTCATCATCACGCTGTTGTTTGGATTTTTGTGGCGCGGCCTGCGCACGCGGCAGGGCGTCTGGTTTGCCCTGGCCGGCATCCTGCTGGGCCTTTGCCCGCTGACTTACTACTCCGCCCGCCTGGCGTTCGTGATCCTGATCCTGTTCATGCTCTGGTCGTTGTTCTGGAACCGCAGCCAGCTCACGGCCCAGCTGTCTCTCTGGGGAACCCTGCTTTTCGGCGCTTTGTTGGCCTTTGGCCCCATGCTCGTCTTCGCCGGGCGCAACGTCAGCGCGTTCATGGGCCGCACGAGCGAAGTCACCCTGGCCAACCCCGTCGTCTATGAGCATCTGCTGGCGAAGTACGGCGTCAGCACCCTGCCCGCGCTGCTCGTGCAGCAAATTGAGCGCACCCTGTTCACCTTTCACCTTTTCAGCGACACCAGCCCGCAGTTCGCTTTCCCTGGCCCCATGCTGGATTGGTTGACTGCCGCGCTCCTGACATTGGGCCTGGGCCTGGCGCTGGCGCGCCTGCGTGAGGCGCGTTCTTTCCTGCTCGTGAGCTGGTTTGCCGTCGCGCTTTTATTGGGCGGCATCGTGACCAATGACCCGCCCAACTGGATTCACCTCAGCATCGTGCTGCCGGTCGTCGTGATCCTGGCCGCGCAGGCCGGCCTTCACCTCTTGTCGCTGCTGGCGCAGCCGTTGCCCTATTACAGCCGCCTGGCGCTGCTTGGCCTGCTGTTGGTGACGCTGGGCGTGGTGGGCGCCAACAACTGGCAAGCCTACGCCGCCTGGTCGGCCAGCAGCATTGGCCCCCGCAGCAGCATCGCCCGTTTCGTCAGCCAGCTCCCGCGCGACTACCAGATTTTGATGGTTCGGGAGCCTTTTTCCTGGCAAGACAGCGAATTCCAATTTCTCAATCACAGCACCAACGGCCGTGATATTACCTTCGAGGAAATTCGCTCCGGCGCGCTGCCGCCGGCCAGCGGCCCCGTGGCTTTTATTGTGCCGTCGGAACAGCGCGATCTGCTGCCGGTTTTGCAAACTGCCTATCCCGACGGCGTGCTGCGTGAGCAGGTTGAGCAAGGCTGGTCGCCCTTCAGCGCCTACCTGACGCCGCCGCCTGGCCGCAGCGCCGCCGCGCCGCCCTATGGCCTCGGCGGCGAGAACGCCTGGCCTGGCCTGCTGGCCGCGGCCATCCTGGTTGCGCTTTGCCTCTGGCCGGCGTTGAGGGCCTGGCGCCGTCGCCCCACGGCCGCAGTCGCCGCCGTCGCCTCGACCCGCGCGCCTGTCTCCTTTGCCATGACCCCGGCCGCGGCGCTGACCGACGCCCCCGCTTCGGCAGGCGGTGCAGCGGCCATGACCGCCCCCCCCGCTTCAGCAGGCGACGCAGCGACCATGACCGGCGCCCCCGCTGCAACGGGCGCCGCCGCGGCGCTGACTGACGTCTCCGCGTCAGCAGGCGACGCGGCGGCCGCGGCGCTTGCGCCGACAACAGCTGCGCCGCCGCCGCCGGCGTTTTCCTGGAGGCGCCTGGCCGGCATCGTGCTGGCTCTTGCCCTGGCTTACCTGGCGCAAGCCTTCTACGATGGCGCCGGCCTGAGCAAGCTCCTGGCCGCCACCGTGGGGCGCCGCGGCGTATCGCTGGCCTGGTTCAACCCGAACCACCTGCACATCGGTACTTTTCTTTATCTGCTGGCCATGCTCCTTTTCGCCTGGCTGGCGCCTGCGGCCTGGTCTCAACGTGCGCCTGGCCGCGATCGTCAGCCATCTCCCGACCGCCGCGGCCTGTTGATGCGCGGCCTGTTCTTACTCCTGGCCATGGGCAGCGCGGCCTTTGGCATGGTGCGCTTTGCCCAGCAGGGCGAAGATCGCCTCATCCAGGCGCTTTGGCTGCTGAGCATTCTGATCTTCCTGGCCTCGCAGGCGCCCTGGGGAGCGCTGCGCTCTCCCCGCGGCCTGGCGCGTCGCCTTTGGCAAAGGCCGGGCGCCGCTCTCAATCTGCTCATGCTAACCGTCATCCTGCTGGCAGCCTTCTGGCTGCGCGTCAATCACCTGGAGACGATCCCTTACGATTTTCATGGCGACATGGCCTCCTACGGCATCCAGGCCCGTGAGATCATCCTGGGGCGGCAGCCGCACCTCTTTCAGGAGGGCTGGGCGAACATTCCCATGATCGGCTATCTCCCCACGGCCGCGGCCATGGCCCTGTTTGGCAATAACCTCTTTGGCCTCAACATGACCGCGGTGATCGGCGGCCTGCTGAGCTTGCTGCTCTTCTATCTGTTCTTGTGGCGCCTGTTCGACAGTCAGCGCCTGGCGTTGTTGAGCGTCGCCGTAGTGGCGATCAACGTGCCGCACATTCACTTTTCGCGCCTCGCCGCCTACATGGACCCCTGGCCGTTCAACCTGGCCGCCCTCTTCCTGCTGGTGGATGGCTTGCGCGCGCGGCGCAACCTCTCGTTTGCGCTGGCCGGGGTCATGCTCGGATTTGGCCTGCAGATGTACTACTCCGGCCGGGTCATTATCTTCATCATCGCCGCGTTTCTGTTCTTTGTTCTCCTTTTCCGCCGCGCCTGGATCAAGGATAACCTGGCCGGCCTGGGCCTGCTGGCTCTGGGTGTGATCCTCAGCCTCGGCCCCAGCCTCATTTACTTTGCACGCCACCAGGAGGCTTTTGTCGAGCGCAGCCGCGCCGTCTTCCTGTTCTACCCGGCCGTCATGAATCACCTGATGGGCAAATATAGCCTGCAAACGCCGTGGGCCGTCTTCCTGGAACAGACGCGGCGCTCGTTGTTGATGTTTCATGTCAGTCCAGACACCAGCACGCAGTTTGGCTACTACCATCCGATGTTCAGCTCGCCCATCTCGCCGTTGATCGCCTTAGGCTTTGGCTTTGCCGTGCGGCGCTGGCGCCACCCGGGCGCGGCCCTGGCCCTCATCTTCTGGCTGCTCAACCTTTTCATCGGCAGCATCCTGACCGGCGATGCGCCCTTCTGGCCGCGCCTGGTCGGCATGACATTTGCTGGCGCCTGGTTTGCTGGCCTGGCCCTCGATCGGCTGTGGGCCATCTTCAGCGCGCTGCGCCTGCGTCGCGCGACCGCAGCGGCCGCGCCGACCCCGCCGCGGCGCCCTGTCGCCCCGCTGCTCTTAACCGGCCTGGTTGTTCTCTTCCTGGCGATCGTAGGATGGCAAGACTGGAACCTGTACCGCGAGACCGTCAAGAGCGCGGCGCGGCCTCAGACCGTCATCGGTCGCTATCTACGTGACCTGCCGCCCACCATCACCGCGTGCGACTTTGCCACCGACTACGCGCTGCAAGTGCGTGAGACCGCCTTCCTGGCCTGGCCGCGGCTGCTGGTTGATTTACCCAGCGGTGCGCCCAACGGCCTGATCGAGAGCTGCCCAGGGCCGCCTTTCGTCTGGATCGTCTACGCCAATCAACCGGAGCGGCTGAACGCCCTGCGCGCGCGCTGGCCTGACGGCGTCCTGGAAGAACACCGGGTCGTCAGCGGCCAGGTGCTCTTCAGCAGCTACCTGGTGTTGCGCGGCGAACCGACGCGGGGGCAGCAAGTGCCGCCCGTGGTGACGCCGGAGATTGGCGCGCCTCCGCTCAACACCAGTTATCACGCCTATTACCCGGACGGGACGCCGTTCGAGCCTGCGCAGACCTTCATTGGGGACACAACCGGCTCTCTGTGGGAAATCAACGCCGGCCGCGTCACCGTGACGGGCGGCCGCCTGACGCTGCAACTGGGGCCGCTGCCCGGCTACGACGGCGTGTATGATTATGCGCGCCTGCTGGCCGCCGACGGCCGCGAGATTCGCGTCGAAGCCGAAGATACCGCGACCACCACGGGGGATGTCTACGCACCGCACGAAGGCCCTGATGGGCATTGGTGGAACCAGGCGTTCAACCCATTCAGCGGCGGCCATGGCCTGGTCTCGCACAAGAACGAGATGGTGCCCGTGCTGACCACCACGATTAGCGCGCCTGACGGCGAATACACCCTGTTCATCGGCTCCTTCAAAGGCGATCGGAGCAATGGCGTCTTTGCCCTGGGGGTCAGCGTAAAGCAGCCGTAGCATCGGGCCGTGCGCACGCTGACGAGGAAGCCAGGGCGCAAGCGCGTTGAATTACCCCGCTAATCGGGCTTTGACGCACCTGTGCCGCTGTGTTATGATGGAGCCTCAGATCGAAAAGAGGAGATACCAGGAATTACTGTGAGCACCACGCCCCATAAATTATCGGTGATCATTCCCGTGTACAATGAACGCGGAACGATCGAAGAGATCGTGCGCCGTGTGCAGGACGCGCCGATTGCTGGCGTCGAAAAAGAGATCATCCTGGTGGATGACGGCTCTTCGGACGGCACGCGCGACATCCTGCGCGCCATGCAGGCGGCAAATTCTGCCGCCGCGGCCGCGCCGCCAGCGGGAATGAAAATTATTTTCCACGAGGTCAACCAGGGCAAGGGCGCGGCCATTCGCACCGGCCTGCGCTATGTCACCGGCGAACTGACCGTGATTCAGGATGCCGACCTGGAATACGACCCGCGGGAGTACGGGGTGCTCATGCAGCCTATCCTGGAAGACAGGGCTGATGTCGTCTACGGCTCGCGCTTCATGGGGCCGCACCGCGCGTTCAACTTCTTGCACATGCTGGGCAACAAGTTTCTGACCCTGATTACCAATCTGCTCTACAACACCATCCTGAGCGACATGGAAACCTGCTACAAGATGTTTCGCACGGCGGTGTTCCAGGATATTCAGCTGCGCGCCAACCGCTTCGATTTCGAGCCGGAGATTACGGCCAAAATCCTCAAACGCGGTTATCGTGTCTATGAAGTGCCCATCTCCTACGCGGGCCGTGACGTGGAGGAAGGCAAAAAAATCAGCGCCTGGCGCGATGGCCTGCCCGCCTTGTGGGCTTTAATCAAGTATCGCTTCGTCGAATAAGTAAGAACCGCTCGTTATTTTGAGTGAAGAGGGGATGCCGTGGAGACCGCCCTGGACAATAACATGCTTGTCGAGATGGATGATCCGATTGGCCGCGAAACCCTGCGGCGCATGGCCAGCGTTGATCGCTACAACCACTGGATTTATGACGAGATTGCGCCCTATGCGGGCCGCCGCCTGCTGGAGGTAGGCTGCGGCATCGGCAACATGACCAGCTACTTCCTGGGCCTGGATGAAGTCGTCGGCCTGGACCGTCTGCCCAGTTCGGTGCGCTTCGTGCGCGCTGAATTTGCCCACCGGCCCAACGTGCACATCTACGAAGGCGACATTACCACGCGTGAGACCGTGGCCGCGCTCAAGCCGCATCGCCTCGACACCGTCATGTGCTTGAACGTCCTGGAGCACATCGAGGATCATCAGGTGGCCTTACGTCACATGGCTGAACTGCTGGAGCCGGGCGGACGCCTCTTGTTGTTTGTGCCGGCCGGCGCGTACATGGCAGGCACCCTGGATACGGCCCTGGGGCACTATCGCCGCTATGACCGCGCGCAACTGCGCACCCTGGTGACGGCGACCGGGCTAAAAATTCTCCGCCTGCACTACCTGAACATCGCCGGCATTCCCGGCTGGTGGCTCAACAGTCGGGTGCTCAAGCGTGACCTGCTGCCGCACGATCAGCTGAAGCTGTTCAACGTGTTGGCGCCGCTCTTCATCGGCGGTGAGCGCCTGCTGCGCCGCGTCTGGGATGCGCCGCTAGGTCAATCTCTCCTGTGCATTGCGCAAAAGCAGCCGTGATGAATGACCAGCCGCGTCCGGACCGTAGACGCCGGATAGCCGCCGATCTGCTCAAGGTAGCCATCAGCCTGGGGCTAATGGCGCTCTTGCTGCGCACCATCCACTGGCGCGAGATCAGCAGCGTCCTGGCCCATATTCACTTCGGCTGGTTTGCCGTGGCTCTGCTCCTGTTTCAGCTGGGCGTGATCGTGCGCGCCTACCGCTGGCAGATTTTGCTGCGCGCGGGCGGTGTGCCGACGCCCCTGAGCGTACTGATTCGCTGGTATTTCATCGGCAGCCTGTTCAACACCGTTCTGCCGACCGGCTTTGGGGGCGATGTGGTCAAGACGGTGGCGCTGGGCCGTTACGCAGCACGACCTGGCGTGGTGCTTGGCTCTGTCCTGCTCGATCGTTTTAGCGGCATTGCCATGCTGATGCTGACCGGGGTCGTGGTGCTTCTCGTGGCGCCGGGCGCTGTCAGCCCGGCGGTGGGCTGGCTGCTGTGGCTGCTCTTCGGCGGCTGCGCGCTGGCGGTGCTGTTGATGGCGCAACCCGCGTGGGCCGTGGCCTTGCAGCGGCGCTTTCCCGCGCTGGCGCGGGTCAAAGCGGGCCAATGGCTGCTCGACGCCATTCCAACCTACGGCTTGCGTCCGCTGCTGGCGTCGTTTGGCGTCTCGCTCCTGTTCAACACGCTGCTCATCGTGCTCAACATCTGTTTTGGGCTCGCCGTGGGAATTGCCGTGCCCTGGACATATTACCTGCTCTTTGTGCCGCTGATTTCCATCTCGCTGGTTTTGCCTTCCTTTGGCGGCCTGGGCGTGCGCGAGTTTAGCTATGTGGCTTTATTTACGCAGGTGGGCGTGACCGCGGCCACCGCCACGGCCATGGGCCTGCTCTTCTACGCGGTGATGATGGGCGCCGCCTTGATTGGCGGCATCCTCTACCTGGCTCCCGCGGCCTGGTGGAAACCGGCCTTCAGGTCGGCGGAGGAGTCATGACACCTGCTGCAGGAACGGCCGCGCCGCTTGCCACGATAACCGACGCGCCCTATGTCTCGGTGGTGGCGCCGTTATTCAACGAAGAAGAGAGCATCCCCGCGCTGCAGACTCAGCTGACTGCGGCGCTGGCCGCGCTCAACCGCCCCTTCGAGATCATCATCGTAGACGATGGCAGCCGCGATGGCTCCCCGGCTCTGCTGCGTCAGTGGCAAGCGCAGGACCCGGCGCATGTGCGCGTCGTGCGCTTCCGCCGCAACTTCGGTCAAACCGCGGCCTTCGCCGCCGGCTTCGACCGCGCACGCGGCGAGGTCATCGTGACCATTGACGCCGATCTGCAAAACGACCCGGCCGACATCGGCCTGCTGCTCGCCAAAATTGGCGAAGGCTACGACGTGGTCAGCGGCTGGCGCGTGCAGCGTCAGGATGCTGCGCTCTCGCGCCGACTGCCCTCGCGCATCGCCAACGCGCTCATCTCCCGTGTCACCGGCGTCACCCTGCACGACTATGGCTGCTCGCTCAAAGCCTACCGCCACGAAGTGCTGCAAAACGTCAGGCTCTACGGCGAGCTGCACCGCTTCATTCCTGCCATTGCCAGCTGGATGGGCACGGCCGTCGCCGAGATTCCGGTCAACCATCGCGCGCGACAGTTTGGGCGCTCCAAGTACAACCTGAGCCGCACCTTCCGGGTGATCCTGGACCTCATCACCGTGCGCTTTTTGCTCGGCTACGCCACCCGCCCGCTGCATGTCTTTGGCGGCATTGGCCTGGCCCTGGGCGCGCTGGGGACGCTGATTGGTCTCTACCTGACCTACCTCAAACTCCTGTTGGGGCAGAGCATCGGCAGCCGCCCGCTCCTACTCCTGGCTGTTCTGCTGGTGGTGCTGGGCGTTCAGATGATGAGCATTGGCCTGCTGGGCGAGATGACGATGCGCACCTATTACGAAGCGCAGAACAAGCCGATTTACGTCATTCGCGAGGTGTTCGAAAATCAAGACGCGCAGTCAGCAAGCAAAGGGTAAAGCAAAAGTCATGACAGCCAACCTACTCGAAAATGTCCCTATTGTCTCCATCGTCCGCCGCAATCACGGCATCGAACATGCAACCGTTTACCTCCTCTCCGCCAGCAATGCCGACCGGCGCATCGTGGCCCGCAGCGACACCCGTGGGTTCATCATTTTTGGTGAGATGGAGACAGATGAGCTGGCGCGCGCGGTCAAAGAGGCTTTGCGGCGCCTGCAGGCCGGGGAAGCTCATCTGGCCGTGCACCCCAACTGCGGCACCAACTTCGTCACTTCAGGCATGCTGGCAGGCATGGCGGCGTGGGCCGTCACCGCGCTGAGCGCCCGCAGCGCGCGCAAAGGGGCGGCCTGGGAAGCCCTGCCCACCGCGTTTACGGCCGCTACGCTGGCTCTTTTCGTGGCCCAACCCCTGGGTCACACCTTGCAGGCGGTGGTCACCACGTCGGCCCAGGTCCAGGGCGTGCGCCTGGGCAAGATCACGCGCCGGCAAGATTTGGGGGGAATGCCGGTGCACGCCGTGGAATTGATCCACCCATGAGCAGGCGCGGATGATCTACCTGATCCACGGGGACGAGGAGTTTCTGCGCGCCGAGGCCCTGGCCGAGGTCAAGGCCGCGTTGGGGCCGGCCGAATTTGCGCAGCTCAACACCACGGAGATTGACGGCGCGCGCTTCACGCTGGCCGATCTGCACCACGCCTGCGATTCCCTACCCTTCCTGGCGCCGCGCCGGCTGGTGATCCTCAACGGCGCGCTAACCGCTTTTGCGCGCAAGGCGCCGCGCGGTCAGGGCAAAGGCCGCAGCGCTGATGAAAGCGGCAATCAGGCCGGCCGTGAGGCCAGCGAAGAGGGCGACGCGCTGCCAAGCGCGGTCAAAGACCTGCGCACGCGCCTCATCGCCTACCTCCCGACCCTGCCCGACACCACCGATCTGGTCTTGCTGGAGCCGGCAGCGGCGCGTAAGACCGACCCTGTCTTGAAGGCATTGGAAGGGCTGGCGCAGGGGCCGCGTGCCCGGATTTTACTCTGCCAATACGATGGGCCATGGTGGAAGCAGGACGAATGGCTGCTGAATTGGCTGACGCAGCGCGCGCGCCAGCGCAAAATCAAGATCGAACCGCCGGCCGTGCAGGCGCTGGCAGAGCTGGTGGGGCACAACCTGCGCCTGCTCGACCAGGAGCTGAGTAAGCTGCTGGCCTACAGCGCCAATGCGCGCGCCATCAGCGCGGCGGACATCAATCTGCTGGTGAGCGGCGCGCGTGAACGCAGTGTCTTTGAAATGGTCGAAGCCTTAGCCAACGGCAACAGCAAGCAGGCCATCGTCTTACTGCAAACCCTGCTCGAAGCGGGCGAGCAGCCGTTGGGAATCCTGGGCATGATCGTCTGGCAGTACCGCTTGCTCCTGCAAGTCAAAGAACAGATGACCCAGGGCCAGAACCAGGAGGCCGCGGGCGCGGCGCTTGGTCAGAAGCCATTCACCATGAAGAAAGCCTGGACGCAGGCGCAACGGCTCAGCCTGGCAACCCTGGAATGGGCGATGGAGCGCCTGCTCGAAACCGACATCGCCATCAAAACCGGCCAGATGGAAGATCGCATGGCGCTGACCACCCTCGTCGCCGAGCTGGGCCAGCGCCAGTAATCTTCCTTCACGCCTCTAGCCCGGCTGCGCCGCCAGCTCCTCGCGGCCCGGCTTGATCATCCGCATCGCCAGGAACAGCAAAATACCCAGGATTGCCGTCCACAGCCAGAACGGCGCGCTGGATCCGCCCCATTGAAAGACTGCGCCGCCAATCAAGGGTGCCAGGGCGTTGGCGCCGCTGAGAAACGCCGCGCTGATGCCCAGGATGCCGCCGCGCTCGCCGCTGTCCACCCGTTTGGTGATCATGCTGTTGATCGCCGGCTGCAAGATGCCGCCGCCAATCGAGGCGGGAATCATCGCCAGCAGCAGCCAGCCCAGCCCCAGCCAGCCCTTGTTGGCATCCGAAGGGAGCTGGATGGGCAGACTGTAGGTTGGCGGTGTTTCGCCGGGCAGGCGTCGCGCGCCGGTGTCTGACGGCGTCAGCTCCGTGGTGACGGCGGTCGTGTTATACCACGGCGGCGGCTGCCGTGGCGTCAAGGCGGTCAGCCCCAGGCCCAGCATCAACGTTGCCAGGCCCAGGTAAATCAGGCGGCGGTCGCCCCAACGACGACTCCATTGACCGATAAGGCCGCCCTGCACCGCCACCACGATAATGCCGACAAAAACGAAAATCACTGCGTTGCCCGATGCGTTCAGCCCCAGGCGGTTCAAGGTGAAAAGGGCCAGAATCTGCTCGAAGCCGCCAAACGCGACCTGCTGCGCGAAGATGAGCAGCAAAAGCAGTCCAACCTGAGGATGCTGCAACGCTTCGATCATGGCGCCGAAGCCAAGCGCCGGCCGGGCCTGGTCGGTGTTGCGTTTGTCAGGCCCGTGCGTCTCTTCCAGCCAAAACCAGGTGAGTAGAATCGAAATGGCAGAGAAACCGACGGCAATAAACGCCGGCACATGGTAATTATTGGCGCTCAAGGTCAGCGAGGCAAAGGCAATGACGGGGCCAACGACAAAGCCGAGACCAAAGGCCGCGCCCATGAGGCCCAGCCCCTGCGTGCGGGTCTTTTCGGTCGTCACATCGCTGATCACGGCCTGCGCCGTGGCGATATTGGCGCCGGACAGGCCGTCAATCAGACGCGAGGCAAAGAGCAGCCAGAGCGAATTGGCAAAGCCCAGGACGAGGAAGCCAATCAGGGTGCCTGCCTGGCTGATCAGCAGGACGGGCTTGCGGCCAAAGCGGTCGGACAGACGCCCCAGGACAGGCGCGCCGACGAATTGCATGATGGGGTAGGCCGCCCCCAGCAGGCCAATCATGGAAGCGCTGGCGCCAAACGACGTGGCGTAAAGCGGAAGCAAGGGGATGATAATCGTCAGGCCGAGTAGATCAATCAGAACAATGATAAAAATGGGGAAGACTTTTTTGAAATCTAGTTTTTCGGCCGCGGGTGTGGCCGTCGTGGTGGTTGTACTCATTGTCAAGCCTCAAGGTCTCGTGGGCGCGACCGCGCCATCGAAAAAAACATCAATCATCAGGTCGAGCGCGGCTTCCGGCGTACCCAATTCGCGCTCATGCGCCGGGTAGAAGAATGGGTACATCATCCCCAGTAGAATCCAGGTTGCCAGGTGCACATCCAGGGCGCGCAATTCGCCGCGGTTGATGCCGTGCTGCAAAATCGCCTCGATTTGCGCAATGAACTTCTCATGGTACAGCAAGCCAAAACGCGTGCGCGCTTCCTGGCTCAATTGCACCATCTCCTGGCTGGCCAGGCGGATGATGGCTCGCTGCTCCGGCGCCTGGGCAAAAATTGCCCGGATCATGCCGTTGACCTGACTGCGAGTTGAACCGCCAGCCTGCTGAATCTCCCTCAGCAGCTGTTCCATGTTCTCCAGATAAGCGGTGAGGATAGCCAACAAGAGGTCTTCTTTATCCTCGAAGTGATAGTAAAGACCCGCTTTGGAAACCCCCACCGCTTCGGCGATTTCACGCATGGAGATGCGGTGGTAGCCCTGCGTGACGAAGAGGTGAGTCGCCCCTTCCAGGATGCGCTTCGGCATGGTCACATCAGTGGCGGACACGCGGCGCCTCGTTTCTTAGATGCTCAGACGCAGCCAGGGGCGCGCCGTGGCGGAGAAAGGCCAGGGAATGGCAAGCAGGACGATGACGATGGCCAGGCCAAAGAAAATGGCGATCTGGCGGAATTTGGCGCTGTCGCCGCTGGCCTTCTTGGCTCGCGCCCAGCCGATGTGCGCCGCCACCAGGGCAACGAGCATCAGCAGCCAGTGCTCGAGGGCAAAGTAGCGAATACCCGCCTGCGCCATGGCCCCGCCCATGTCGCGCAGGGCGGCCGTGGTGATGGGGCTGAAGAAGAAATAGAGCAGCAGGCCGATCAGCAGCTGCGTGTCCATGGCGCTGGTGAAGATGACGCCCAGGCGCCGATCGAGCGCACTCCAGGCCTGGCGACCCGCAAGCCCCCCGATGGCGCGCACGAGCGCGACCAGCGCAGCCAAAACGACAACCCAACGAATGAGCGAATGAAGCGTCAGCAAGACGACGTACATAGAGTGACTCCTTTTGACAGTAAGTTACCGACCGGTCGGTCAGTGCGGGGTGATTATAACGGCATGAGCGGAAGCTGTCAAAAACGAGACTGGTCACTGCGCCGGCCCAGGGGATGGCGCGACGGGCCGGGCCTCGGCCGGCCCCTGTCGCTTGATGGGATAGGCTTTTACTGGGCGTGATGCGCGGTGATCGTGTGGTAAAGTAACGGATCGGCGCCCGGCTGTGGCCAGGGATCCACATGGACGATCATTTCGCGCAGGCGCGGCAGCGCGTGAAAGAGCGCGTGGCGTATTTCTTCGGCAATGGCGTGACTGGCCGCGGTAGAGAGATCGGCATCCACCTCCACGTGCACCTCGCCCCACAGCGCGTGTCCCACCCAGCGCAGGCGCGGTTGATGGATGTCTTTGACGCCGGCCACCTGGCGCGCGGTCTGCTCCAGTTTGTCAACCAGGGTCGGATCCACCGCGTCCATCAGCCGCTGCCACATGGTGCGCGCGGCGTCGCGCACGATAAATAAAATGGCGACGCCGATCAGGGCGCCGATCAAGGGATCGGCCCAGGGCAAGCCCAGCCAGGCGCCAATCGCGCCCACAAGCACCGCCAGCGAAGTCAACCCATCGGTGCGCGCGTGCATACCATCGGCCACCAACGCGGCCGAGCCGATGCGGCGTCCGCTGCGAATACGGACATAGGCCGCGGCCTCATTGCCCACAAAACCGATGATGGCCGCAGCCGCCACCCAGGCCAGATTACGCATCGGTTCGGGATGCAGCAGTTTTTGCCAGGTTTCGTAGAAGATCACCAGCGCGCTGCCGAAAATCACCAAAACCACGAACGCGCCCGCCAGGTCTTCCGCTTTACCGTAGCGATAGGTAAAGCCGCGTGCAGGTTGGCGCCGGTTCAGGGCAAAGGCGATCCATAGCGGGATAGCCGTGGTGGCGTCGGCAAAATTGTGGATGGTGTCGGCCAGCAGCGCCACGCTGCCGCTGATGGCGACGATCACAATCTGCATGACGGCCGTCAAGAGCAGGCTGAGGAGCGACCATTGTAAGGCGCGGATGCCCTCCTGGCTGGTCGTCAGCACCGAGTCGCTCATCAGGTCCTCATCGTCATGGCCATGCATGTGAAAGAACGACTGCACCCAGCCCCGCAAGCCCCCGGCGTGCGGATGCTCGCCGTGGTCGTGCGGGTGCTCGCCGTGGTCGTGCGGATGCTCGCCGTGGTCATGCGGATGCGCAGGTTCAGGGGCGCCGTGATGGTCATCGTCATGGCCGTGCGCGTGGGCAAGCAGAAGCCGCTGATCGGAATCCAGAGACCGGGCGCGAGGCTGCACTTTGTACCTGGCGCCGGGCGCTTCATGCAGCTTGTTTTTGCCATTCTTTACATCTGATATTTCTGCGTCTGACATTCCTCGCTCCTCTTCAATTTTCATCATGCCTGGCCCGGCTTCGTCGCCACAAGGCTGGCCACGGCGCGCGCAGACGGGCCGCCAGTCTCAATCCAGCCCTCGCGGTAGACTCGAATCTCAAGCCCGGCAAAGCCCTGGCGCAGCTCACCGGGCGCCAGGAGAAACGCTGGGGATAGATCGGGGCGGGCCTGACGCGCGGCTTGGGTCAACGTTTCATAGATCAGGACGCCGCCAGGGCGCAGCGCCTGTACAAACTGCGGCCAGAGGTCGCGCTGCAAATAGTAGAAATTGACGATGACATCGAAGGTGTTGGGCGGCAGGCTGAACGCGCTCAGGTCGGCGATGACGGCCTGCAAGGCGGGGTGTTGGGCGCGGGCCAGACGCACCGCCACCTCGCTGATGTCCACGCCGATGACGCGCAGGCCGCGACTGAGCAGCCAGGCGGCATTGGCGCCCAGGCCCATGGCCACATCCAACGCCAAACCGTCGGTTGGCAGCCAGGCGGCCTGGGCCAGCAAAAAGGCGCGCGGCTGATCGAAACCGGCGTGCTGCCCTTCGCGGTAGCGTTGATTCCAGCGTTGGGCGTCGGCGACAGGCATCAGGCCCTCCTCAGGGCGCCGGTTGAATATCGGTGATGCTGCCGAAGCCATTGACGGTCAAACGCCAGCGACTGCCGGGGGTAAACTGGGCGAAGTCATCCGCGCTGCTTGGGGTGTAGGTCAGCTGCTCACCATCCTGATCGAACAACACCTGGTACTTTTCGTCACGCTGACCCTGGCGCTGATCTTGCGTCAGTGAAGCCTGCGGCCAGGCTGGCGACAGATCGCTCCCTTCAGCGACCACCGTGTTGATGACTGTCCAGGTGAGCGTTTGATATTCACACCATTTTTCGTAAACGTTGTACTGACAGTCCTGCACCACCTTGCCAAAACCGCTGCCCTGGTCAACCACGTAAGGGGTGCCGCACACTTTCTCGGCGTTGGCGGCCGGCTCTTCCTGGGTATAACGCACCCGATCCTCACAGCGGTTGATGTCCGCGCCGGACGGCACCTCATCCTGCCAGGCGGAAGCGGTGGAAGGGCGCAGGCCGAGAATCGTAATCGTGCGCTGCCATTGCACGCTTTGCACGGTGGCGATGGTCTCTGTGCGGCGACTGCCCGTCGCGCTGAAGAGGATGATGCCGAGCAAACAAAGCCCGATGACCGCGGCAAGCGCCAGCCACACCCAACGACTGTTGACCCGTTGCGCGGCCGGCGCCGCGGCGGGCGGCGGGGGCGCGGCCAGGTTAGCGTTGCACTGCTTGCACTTGGCCGCGGTGGCGGGGTTCATGGCGCCGCAGAAGGGGCATGCGGTTTCAGGGACCGGCGCAGTGCGCAAAGCGCCGATGACCTGCCCACTGCTGCGCGCCTTGCCCTGGGCCAGGTCGCCGCCGCACTGTTTACAAATCTTGGCGTCGGCCGCGTTGCGTGTGCCGCAGAAACCGCAGGTAATGTCCGGGCCTTGCACCGCGCGCGCCAGCTTGCCCTGGTCGGTAATCAGCTCCTGCTGGGCAGGGGCCTCGAAAGCGGCATCCGCGGGCATGGCTGCGCCGCAGCTGGCGCACGTCTTGCGCTCACCAGGATTGCGCCGGCCGCACTGTCGGCAGGTCCATTCCAGTTCGACATAACCAACGGTTTCTTGTGTCATGCTTGCTTACTCCGTGCTTTGCAAACCATTGCGCATCGGCCCCAGTTCGCATATAATGCGGGACGCATGGCGTATTCAGTCAGAGTTGCCAACTTTTTAGAAAGTTGGCAACTCTGAATCCAGCGGAGGTTTCGATGCGATCGAGATTCATGGTATGCGGTCTGTTAAGTTCGCTTTGCCTTGCCATCCTGCTGCTCGCCGCCAAACCGGCCGCGGCGGCCGGGACCTGCCCCGATTTTGATCACAGCGGCCGCGTGGATGCCGGCGATGTTTCCGCGCTGGCCAGCCGTTGGCCGGCGGCGTCCACCGATCCGCGCTTCGATCGTGATGGGGACGGCGCCATCGCGATCAACGACATTCAGCAGGTGGCCGCGCGCTGGCAAGAAGCGTGCACACCCCTGAGCACCTGCCCCTTCTTCCCACCTGACAACATCTGGAATACCCGTGCAGACACCTTGCCGCTCGACCCTCAGTCCCAAGCCTATATCGGCGCGATCGGCGCGACTACCGGGCTGCACCCCGACTTTGGCGCAGGCCAGTGGCAAGGGGGGCCAATCGGCATTCCCTTCATCACCGTGCCCGGCGTTCAGCCCCTGGCGCCCATTACCTTCATCTGGTATCCTGACGAAAGCGATCCTGGCCCTTATCCGATCCCGCCCGATGCGCCGATCGAAGGCGGCCCCAGCAGCGACGGCGATCGTCACGTGTTGGTGGTGGAGCGTGATCAGTGCCGCTTGTACGAATTGTACTACGCCTGGCCGCAATCTGGCAACCAGTGGGAGGCCGGTTCGGGCGCCGTCTACAATCTACTGGCGCACACGCTGCGCCCCGATACCTGGACATCGGCTGATGCGGCGGGCCTGCCGATCCTGCCGGGGTTGGTCAGTTATGATGAAGTGGCCAGCGGCGCCATCACGCACGCGCTGCGCTTTACCGTGCAGAACACGCGACGGGCTTACGTCTGGCCGGCGCGTCATTTTGCCTCCGATTCGACCAACCCCGCCTATCCGCCGATGGGCCAGCGCTTCCGGCTCAAGGCCAGCTTTGACATCAGCCCGTTTTCGGCCAGCAACCGCGTCATTCTGACCGCGCTCAAGCGCTACGGCATGATGGTTGCCGATAACGGCAGCAGCTGGTTTCTTTCCGGCGCGCCCGATCCCCGCTGGGATGACGATGACTTGCACCAGCTGCAGACCCGCGTGCATGGCTCTGACTTCGAGGCCGTGGACGTTTCTGCGCTGATGATTGATCCTGATTCCGGCCGCGCCCTGCCCCCGCCCAGTCATCCCTAGCGCGGGGCTTGCGGCTGTGCGCTTTTATTCGCGGTGCTGAAAAATGACCTCGTAAGAATAGTGCCCCCACCAGTTGCCGGTGCAGGTTTCAATGACGGGAGGCGTCATGCTGCTCAGGAACGAAGTCACGTCCGATGGAGCGCCCAAGACCTGGATGGCAAATTCCTGATAACCCGGCAAGTTGTAGTCAATGTAGCCGGCCGGTTTGAAGGCATCCGCGCCGGTTGGCACATCTTGCCTGAATTGGCCCGCGTGCTCGCTAAAACGCACCAGGGTGCCGCGGCGCTGTGACCCATCGGCCTCGATGACCCACACGCGCAGGTTGTGATTCAAATGGTTATCCTGGCAGGACAAATAGCGGGTGGAAACAAGCGTGTAGGCCAGGAAGGTGGTTTGCGCCTGGAAGTTGACCGTCAACCATTGATGGCCGTTGACGCAGTCAGCGCTGGTGGGGATGCCTGGCGCTTGCACAGCGCTGAGAGAATCGAGAAAACCAATTTGTCCCACGAGCGCAGAGAGCGGACGGTCGGCGGCATCCACCACAGCAACCATCCAACGACCGGCCCGGGGCGCGGTCGCATCGAGAAGCGCCTGCCAGCGCCCATCTGCCGCCGTGGAGACCGTCACTGCGGCTCCGCCCGTCTGTGCATCCCACACCCGCACGCGCACATCCGGCCGCGGCGTGCCGTCGGCATTGGTGACGCGGCCCTGCCAGCCGGTTGACGTACACGATGTGGTTCCGGTGATGATGCCGGTGGTTTGATATTGCCAGTTTGGCGCGCTCAGGACGGCGCCCAGGTAGGGGAGGAACGTACGCGACGGCCGCACGCGCGTCAGCGTGGCATCGTCCACAAAAACCAACCCAGGCCGTTGACCTGCCGCTTGCTCCACCTTGACAAAGAGCGTCGTTTGCGTCGTCAGCGCGGTGGCCGTCACCATCAGCGTAGCCCAAAGGTTATCACTGCTGGCGCTGCTCCAGACCACCGATGACGCTGTCGGGTCGCTGCCGCCCAGAGGATCGAGGCCAAGCGTCTTGGTAATGCCATCCACGCGGCTGGGCGGGTAGACGCGAGCGCTGGCGCGCAAACTATCCTGCGGCAGCAGATCGCCGGTCACCGTTTGGGCGATACCGGCGATGTAGGCGCCGCTGTCTGCGGTCAGCACCTGCCAATGATTCGGCGGCGGTTCCACCTGGCCCGCCTGGAAGGCCAGCGTTCCGGTGATGACAAAGGGCGTCCAATGATTGCCCACGGCGCCGCTGACGCCGCCAATGATGACCGGCGTAAAGCCGGCTTCGAAGTCACCGTTGAGCAGCGGCAAGGGCGTCTCGGCGGTGGGGCGGACGCTTACCGCGCCCGGCAGCAGTCCCAACAGCACAATCAGACTCAAGGCCAGACGGATCGCAGTCATGGGTATCCTCCTGCAAGGCAAGCGCAGCCGCCGCACAAGGAATGTGAGCGCTAAGAAAAGATGAGCCGGAGTATAGCACGAAAGCAGAGGCGCAACAAGCGTTTTGCTGGCCGGGATGCGATTCAGCGTTTCAGGCGTCAGGCCGCGCGGCGCATGAGGATGCAGCTGAGGATCAGACCGCTTGCGCGCGGGGCAGGGTAAAGGTAAACGTGCTGCCGCGGCCTGGCTCGCTGGCCGCGGTCACTTCACCGCCGTGGGCCAGCACCAATTGCTTGACAATCGCCAGCCCCAGCCCGGCGCGGCCGGTCTGACTGGGGTGCAAACGATCCGCGCGGTAAAAGCGGTCGAAGACGAAGGGGAGATGTTCGGGCGCAATGCCGCTGCCCGTATCATGCACCGCCACCTGGACGCTTTGCGCCTGAGCGTGCGCAGTCACGCTGATGCTGCCGCCTTCGGGCGTGTGGGCAAAGGCGTTCTGCAAAAGGTTGCGCAACACCTGACCTACGCGCGCGCGATCTGCATCCACCGGCGGTAAATCGGCCGCCAGGTCGGTCGTCAGCGTCACGCCTTTGGCCTCAGCCTGCGGCCGCAACATGCCGACGGCCTGTTCAACCACGCCGGGCAGAGCCACCGCCTCACGCATCAGCGTCAGGCGTCCAGCCTCAGCCTGCGCCAATTCCTGCAAATCGGCCACCAGGCGGCTGAGAAGCATGGTTTCATCGTAGAGACTGTCCACCAGCGCAGCATCGGTGCCCACCAGGCCATCGCGCGCGGCCTCCAAATAGCCGCGCAGATTGGTCAGCGGCGTGCGCAGCTCGTGCGCCACGTCATTGACCATGTTGCGGCGCAGCTGCTCTTGCTGGCCCAGGCTGCCGGCCATGGCGTTGAAGGCGTGCGCCAGCTGGCCCAACTCATCGTCTGTCTCCACGCTGACGCGCGTGCTCAGATCGCCCTTCTCCATGCGGCGCGCGGCCGTGGTCAAGCGTTGCACCGGCCCCACAATGCGCCCCGACAGCGCCAGCGTCACCGCCACCGCGGCCAGGCCGGCCAGCAAGGCGCTCAACAGCAGCGAACGATTGAGCGCCGAGAGGAAGGCGGTGTCGGCCTCACGGGGGCCGGCCAGGGGGCCGAGGTAGAGGGAACCCACGCGTGTATTGCCGGCCACCATGATGGCGAAAGGCGGCGGCCAATTGCTGCGTACAGGCTGGCCGATGAGCGTTTCCTCAGAATCGCCCACCACCCGCTCGCGCTGGTCAGCGACCACGACGCGCTCGCCGGTGATTTGCGCCAGGCGTTCAACCTCCGTCTGGATGTCGCTCCAGCCCTGGTTGACGGCATAGGAGCGCGCCAGGACAAAGGCGAAGCGGCGATTGGCTGAGTTGCCGCCGCTTTCGACGTAGCGCTGGAATTCGCCGGTGGTACGCTGGCGCGCCACAACGGCCGTGACGCTGACGGCAATCAGCACGACCAGAATAATGGCTAACAGCAAACGTACGCGCAAGCTACGCAGCATGATCTCCCTCGAAACGGTAACCAAAACCGGGCACCGTCATGATGTAGCGCGGCGCGCCCGGCTGCGATTCGATTTTGCGCCGCAAATTCATGATATGCACATCCACCGTGCGCTCGATGCCATCGTAATCGAAGCCAAAGGCGCGATCGAGCAGCTCAGAACGGCTGAATGCGCGACCGGGTTCGCGGGCCAACGTTTCCAACAGACGAAACTCGGTAGGGGTCAGAGCAACCGCCTGTCCGTGGGCGACGACCTCGCGACGCAGCAGGCTGATGTTGAGCTGACCGAAGTTGAGGTCGGCGTTTGGCTCTTCTTCGGGCCACGTCCGCCGCAAGACCGCGCGCACCCGCGCAACCAGCTCGCGCGGGTTGAAGGGCTTGGTCAAATAGTCATCCGCGCCGATGTCAAGGCCCAACAGCTTGTCCTCATCGGTGGCGCGCGCGGTCAGCATGATGATCGGCACGCGTGATTCGGCGCGCAGCAAGCGACAAACATCCGTGCCATCCAGCTCAGGTAAGAAGAGATCGAGCACGATCAGATCGGGCTGTTTGCTGCGCGCAAGGTCCAGCGCTTCTTGCCCATCATAGGCCGTCAGGACGCGATAGCCCTCCTTCTTGAGATAGAGAGACACGAGCTGGACAATTTTCTTATCGTCATCAACGACCAGGATAGTTCGATTCATGGTGTGGTTAGTCATGGTGTGTCACGGCGTCATAAGGCTTACCCGTTTGCCACGAATGACGCGAAGCTCGCGCTCGAATTCGTATCATTCAGGAGCAGGTGCAAGTACGCCGCGTAAGCCCTCCGTCATGCGCAAGTCGCCGGGGCAGCGACCCGCTGGTTGAACGCTCAGACCGCCCCGCGGGGACTGCCTGGGTCTAAACGCGAAGGGGAACGCGGTAGTTAGCGCCGCGATCCCCTTGCTATGACATCAAACTAGCCCTGGCTGAGTCAGGAGCGCGGCCAGGGCCGCTGGTTCAGGTCAAGAGCCTGGCCAGCCACTCTTCATGGTAACGGACAACCGCGCCCTGCGTCAGGACGACGTCCCCGGTGTCGGCACAGCGGTCGGGGCGGCGCCTGGAGGCCCAAACATCCCCCCGTCGAAGCCGCGCATACCGCCGTGGTGACCGCGCCCGCCGAAGAACCCGCCCCTGGGCAGATAGCCCTGGGCCAGCCCTTGCAGCAGCCAGTCGGCCTGCGCCTGCGTCATCTTACCATCCTTGACCGCCTGCGCAATTTGATCCTTCATTTCCTGGGTGCGGGCGGCGTTTATCGCATCCTGCACCTTCTGCAGATCCACGCCCTGCGCGGTTGCGATGTCCGTCAGGGTCTTGCCGCTGTGCAGCTGCTCGAAGAGCTGCGTCGGCGTCAACTTGAGCGCCTCGGCGACGGCATCGAACGTTGCGGTCGAGCCGCCATGCCCGAAGCCAAAGCCAAATCCACGACCGAACGGCATGGTGGGGGTGGTGGGGGTTGTGCCTGCCGGCGGGGTGGCCGTCTGCGCCAGCGCGCCGCCCACTGTCACCACGCCGATCACAACGACGAGCGTCAGGACGCCCATCACCAGCATGATTTTCTTGACCATCTATAAACCTCCTGCATCGTCTATCGCCACGGACATGGAGAGGGGGTTAGTGTCCGCCAGGCAAAGTTTAGCAAGTGGCTGTTAAGATTTGGTAAAGGAATGGTTGGAAGC
>DAISHS010000004.1:0-35696 GCA_036822415.1 Chloroflexota bacterium | reverse complement strand
CACGCCGACGGCGCGGCGCTTCACCGGGCAGGTGCTGGACGGTGTGGCCGGCGGGTTGTATTTCTACGACGCCCGTTACTACGACCCGTCGTTGGGACGGTTCACGCAGGCGGATACGATCGTGCCGAATCCCGCAAACCAGGCCGGGCTCAACAGATACACTTATTCGGCGAATAATCCAACCATCTACGTCGATCCTAAAAGTCCCGCTCAAGCAGGAGCTGGATCGGCTGAGCATGGTGTGCAAGCTGAGCGAAGCCAACGGTGCGACCGCCGACGGCAGCCTGGATACGTACCGCAAAGCCCTCAGAGTGTCAAAACACTGAACGCAAAGTCCCAACTGTTGATTGATAAAAACTACTGCGTAGATATCCAGCCGCGGAAGAGGCAAGCGGCCCTGGCCAGGGCTGCGCGGAAACGGAGCCAAAATACCAGACATACTGAAAAAGCATGATGACCGCAAAAAATGCTTGACGCCAGGCAAGCCGTATGCTAGAATCTGCCCCTGATTCAAACGTGGAGAAAAAATGATGTATCCCATTGCACCCAGTGGCGCCAAATTACTGCTCATTAGCCCACCCGACTATCAAAATCGCGAATGGCGTGGAACACAGCCGCTTGGCATTGCTTACCTGGCCGGTTATCTGCGTCAATATGGCGAGCGCGCCGACCTGCTGGACAGCAACTGGGGCGATCATCCCCGGCCGATGGACGAAATCATTGCCTATGCCCTGGACGGCGAGTATGAAACCGTGGGGCTTTCGCTGCTGACCGCGACCATCCCCACCGCGCTCGAAATTTCACGGCGCTTGAAAGCGCAGCGGCCGCAGCTGCAAATTATCTGGGGTGGGTATCATCCCACCTTTGCCCCGTACGAATCGCTGAATGATTTCCCGGTTGTTGACGTGGTGGTGCGCGGCGAAGGCGAAGTGACCCTGCTCGAGCTGCTGCAAGCGCAGCGCAGCGGTCGCTCCCTGGCAGAGGTCGCGGGGTTGGGGTATCGCGAAGGCAAGCGCATCAAACTGACGCCGGCCCGCGCGCTGCTGCAAAATCTGGATGAAATTCCGTTTCCCGCGCGAGACTTGCTGCCGCCCGTTGGCAACTACCCCGGCTTCATGGATCCGATAGATCAAAAACCGCGCATCAAGGCCTCGTTGATCAGCAGTCGCGGCTGTCCGTTCCACTGTCATTTTTGCAGCATCATCACCTTCTACGCGGCGTCACCGGGCAAGAGCTGGCGCGGGCGCAGTGTGGCCAACGTTGTGGATGAGATGGAACAGCTGGCGCGCGTGGGCGGCGCCAGCCACTTTGAGTTTCAGGATGACAACTTCTTTGTACAACCCAAGCGCGCCCTGGAAATTGCCGAAGCGCTGCGCGCCCGCGGGGTGGACTTTACCTTTGCCTTCCTGACTCGCGCCGATCAGATCGTCAAAGGCGAAAAATACTTCTCGGCGTTTCGCCAGGCCGGGTTGCGTTATGTGGGCGCAGGCCTGGAAAGCGGCAGCCAGGGCAGCCTGGATCGTCTGAACAAAGAAACTACCGTGGAGGAAAACAGCCGCGCCTTGCAGATTCTGTGGGGCAATGATGTCGCCGCCCAGGTGGATTTCATCATGTTCGAGCCGAACACAACCGTCGAAGACCTGGAGCAAAACCTGGACTTCATCGAAAGTCACGGCCTCTTTGGCTATTTCCCGCCCATCATCCTGTCAACGCTGGCGCTGTTTCCGGGCACGCGTTCCCGTGAAGAGGCCGAAGCCGCGGGGATCGCCTTTGGCAGCGTGCACGAATCGTTGCCCTATCATTTCCAAAACCAGGATGCCGCACGCGTCAAGGTGCTGCTCGATCAAAGCATGTCCACCTTCGGCGCGGCCTGGTATGAGCTGGTCATTGATCTGCAAGACGAGCTGGCGCGGCGCGAGGCTGAACTTGAACGCGCCAATGGACATACCGCTCAGCTGCTGCCGTTGGTGCGAGAGCTGAAGCTCGAGTACAGCGGCCTTGCCAGCCTGCCTTATCTGCTCCTCAAACGTATTCTCCGCCAGGGACGCCAGGCCGGCTTCGAGTCGCTGCAGGTGGCGCTGCTCATGCAGCCCACGTTACGCGAGTTCGAAACCGCGCGGGCGCACGTGACCAGTGTCCGTGAACGCCTGGCAGCTATTGCCTCAAGCAAGACGGCTGACAATTAAGGGTGGAACGCTGACCACGTCCGGCGGCAGGTGCAAACGCAGGCAGCGCGCTTGCTGCACCAGCTGCGCCAGCAAGTCGAGATGGGCAGCCGCAGCCGACGGCTGCTGCAAGTCCACGCTCAGCGGCAGCGCCTCACTCAAAACCCCACGCCCAGCCAGCAGCTCGAACGTCCCATCACATGGCCCGTGCAGCGAAGGCACAATGAGCAAGCGCACCGGAGCCAGCGGCGCCACAGAACCCGGGTAAACTTCGGGCAAGAAAATGGTAGCCTTGCCGTTGTCTGCCCGTTCATTGGCAAACGGAGCCAGCTCAGGGAAAAAGTCAACGGTGCGAGGAGTGACGTGCATGGTGTTGAGCGTTGCCACCGCCAGAATGTCGCCGTTGGCCGCGCGCGTGAGCAGGGCGGCGTCATCGGATACGAATTGAAAGCCAGCGCGCACGCATTGCAGCATGGTCGTTGTTTTACCTGCGCCCGAAGGCCCGGTAATCAGTACGCCCTGGCCTTGCCAGGAAAGGGCCGCGGCGTGCAGCAGGAAGAAACCGCGCGGGCGCAGCGCCTGGTAGAGGGTGGTGAAAAGCAGACCGCTGTAGAACGCCGCCGGCAGCAGCTCGGGCTGGCGGACATAACCGATGGCGCGGCCCTGGCGCACGTCAAGCCCCACGACAGCCAGGCCCTGGCCGTAGTGGGAAAAGATGTAATCGCCTTCGTGCCATTCGCGAAAATCACCGGCCTGGGGCGCGTCGGGCCAGGGAAACGGAGGCGCCGCAGCGCCAGCCGCAACCAGCGTCAACGTAATCGGCGCGGCGGCAGTGTAGGGTTGGCGCAGATGGGAAAGTGGGCGCAGCAGGCGCTCGTGCAGGGCCAGGGGCGAGGCGGTCAGCCCAACATCCACATGGGCGATACGCAAGCCAGACCAGGGTAAATGACCCGCTTGCGCGACGACCTGTTGAAGGGTTGCAAAGAATTGGTCGGCGTTTACCATGAAGCCATCGTCATTGGGAGGATAAAAGAGCGATCGAAAAAGGGCAAACGAACAGGGCAGTTGAGCATGGCCAACTGCCCTGTTCGTCAGACGAAAAAGTCGTGACTTGGCGAAGCCCCGTTGCACTCACTCTCGTTCTGGATGTCATCCCCCGTGCCGGATACACCGATTGGCGCCCGGCACGCAGGGAGATCAAACGAATGTGGTAACGTTCCCAGCAGGCGAAGGGTCGGGCATTGACTACCGACTGTACGCGTAGCCGGCTGCGCTGCAATTGGATAATCACAGCGCCTCCACCTTGAGTTTCCCGAGGATTACTGACCAGGAAGGGCGTTCGGGAAGTTCAGAGGCGGCGGTGTCGTCGCCAATGTAACCTTCTGCAGCCGCTGATGCTTGATCAGCTTCGGGGCCTCATAAGTCATCTTAGGATTCATGTTGATTCCTCCTTGCGCTCACGCTATGCGCTGATGTTGGAAATACGTCTCGCAACGACACCCACGTAGTGCCGCCGTTAGGTAATCTCAGCCCGCCACAAACCCTTCGCTAGCTGGAGAGTGGGGCTTCGCCAAGCACCACAAGGTTTTCGTTTTCCATGTCGGAAACCAGCTTGCTCAGGTCTGCACGGGCTTGCGCTTCACTGATATCGTAACGCTCTAAAATAGAGGCTACTATATCCTTTAGGGAATGTACTCCGTCTGCCATCTCCCATACCAGGGTGCCAATCGGATTCAGGCTATATTGATCACCTGTCTTAAAGTCAACAATGATCGCCTCGCCATCAATGACACGCGAAATTAGTCGTTCTTCACGACGGTGAATATATAATCCATCGTTCAATCGGGTCACCTTCGCTCATGATCGAGTCTGTGATAACAGATGAGGATAGCATAACGGGGTCAAGATAGGCCGATTATAGCATAGCCCCTTCTGGCTTGTCAAGCCCCGCCTTTGCCCTTTCCAAATACGTCATCTAGCCATCAATTTAGGCATTTGCTGGCACGATTGCGTATGACCCTACTTGACAAGAAGGCTGCTTATGGGTAGATTATCTGGCGCAGTTGCGACAAGCGCAACAAGGTTCTTGAGCCGGGAGGTGTTGCATGTCCTTGAAGTCCTTAAGTCGTTTAATATTGATCCTATTCTGCGTTCAACTGGCCGTTTCGACCAGCTTCGCATCCCCCTCTTTACAAACGCCGCCCTCGATCCCATCCACCGCTGCCAACATTCAAGTCACAGAATCAACAGAGACCGGTGTTGTGCTCGATCTGCATTTTGCCCAACCTATCCTGGCCGTCGTACAAAAAGACAGCGTCACCTACACCACGGTTTCGATGGGAAGCGAGTTTAGCGCCACGGCGACGCCCGGACACCCGCAACTTCCGCTGACATCTCGTATGGTGGCTTTGCCGCCCGGCGCCACCGCCTCTATCACCATTAGCGATGCGGTCTGGCAGACGCAGGCGGTTGCCAATCCACTGGCGCCAGCGCCGCGCTTCGATTTCGCCGATCAGACCCACGTGGAAGAAGGCGCGGCCGTCATTCCCTTTGTCGAGCGCGACGCCGCGGCCTACGCCGCCGACGCCTGGCAGCCGGCTGCCCCGGTGCGCCTGGGCGAGTCGGCCTACTTGCGCGACCAAGCCTTGATCAATGTCGAATTCTACCCCGTGCGCTACAACCCGGTGCGCGGCGAGATTGCCTGGCTGACCCAGGCCCATGTCGTTATCAGCTTCCAAGGAGGCCAGCCGTCCACCAATGTGCGGCCTGATCCTTATTTTGAAACGACCCTGGCCGCCAGCGTCTTGAATTATGCCGAAGCCCGGGCGTGGCGCATGCCAACCTCACCCCGCAGCCTGCCCAACTTCGTGCCAGCTACCGGCGATGTGCGCATGGCGGTGCGTCAAAACGGCATCTATCGAGTCACCTACACCGATTTGATCAACCTCGGCTACAATGACATCAGCAACTGGCCTGTCAGCAACTTTGTGGTATCGAACAAGGGCAATGACGTGGCTCGCTATATCAGCGATACCAACAACAACGGCCGCCTCGATGCCGGCGAAGCCATTTACTTTTATGGCCAGGCGCTCGACATGACCTATTACACCCTGGATAATATCTATTGGCTGCGCATCAATAGCCCCACAGCCGGCCTGGCCATGGGGACGCGGTCAGCGCCTCCGGCGGGCGCGCAGGCGCCGCCCTATTTCAAGACCACGGTGCGCACCAAGCAGGAAACCTGGCGCTGGTCGCAGCACATGGTGCCCTGGCAGGCCTGGTGGTGGGACCAATTCCAGGTCAACTATCCTGATGGCTCACGCACTTACACCTTCAACCTGCCAGAAGTCGCCACTGCGCCCTACAGCGCCACCGTCTCTGTGCGCATTGGTGGGCGTTATTCGTGGCCGGAATACAATCCAGATCACCACAGCAAAGTCTACATCAACAATGGCAGCACGCCGGTAATCAACAGCTTCTGGGACGGGCGCGTCTTGATTGACCTGGCCGGCAATCTCAACCAATCGAGCCTTGTCAATGGGGATAACACCTTACGCCTGGAAAGCATCGTCTCGGACGTGGGGCGACCTGCCAACGCGCGCGTGGACTGGACTTACTTCAAGTGGGTGGACGTCACCTATTATCGCAACTACAAAGCCGTCAACCAGGAGCTGGAGTTTAGTCAGGAGACAGCCGGCACCTGGCGCTTTGTTCTGAGCGGTTTGCTCAACCCCGGCATCCAGATCTTTGACATCACCAACCCGCAAACGCCGGTGCGCATCACCGATGGCGCGGCCGGGGTTGGCACCTTCTCGATTCAAGACACCACGACGCCCGACCAACGTTTCCTGGCCGTAGGCGCAAGCGCTGTGCGCACCCCTACGTCGCTGTCATCGTACGTGGCGGCGCCCATCAATTTGCGCAGCACCGCGCTGCAAGCTGACTACATTTTCATCACCCATTCAACGTTCAGCTCAACGCTGCAACCGCTGGTCGCTTATCGCCAATCGCAAGGCTACCATGTCATCGTGGCCGACATCAATTGGGTCTACGATCAGTTCAATGCGGGCATCATTGACGCCGAAGCGATCCATACTTTTCTCGATTACGCCTATCATTCATGGACAGCGCCTGCCCCCGCCTACACGCTGCTCGTAGGCGGCTCCAACTTCAACCCGAATGGCTACAATCCCAATCCTTATCCGAATGGGTACGGGCCGCAACAGCCTGTTTACGTCCCCACCATTGACTTGATTGTTGACCCGTTCCAGGGTGAATCAGCCGCCGATGCCTACTTTGCCACGGTCAGCGGCAACGATGCGATGCCCGACATCTTCATGGGCCGGCTGCCGGTCAGCTCGACGGCCGATTTGACCGCCGCAGTCAATAAGATCATCAACTATGAGGTGAACCCCGAGCGCGGCGCCTGGCAAAATGACATCCTCTTCGTCGCCGACAACACCGACGACGCCGGCAACTTCGAAGCGGTCAGCGAAAGCATCATCAATACTTACCTGACATCGCCCAGTTGGGATATACGCAAGGTTTACTACAATCCAACGCTGATCAATCCGACCGATCCTTACTACAACACGGTGGATTCGACTCGCGCCGCCATTCGTTCGAAGTGGAGTCAGGGCGTCGCGCTGTCCAATTACGTCGGCCATGCCTTCCTGGACTATTGGGGCAATACCGTGCTCGATCAGCAGTGGACAAACGATGATGTCCTCACCCTCACCAATGGTTCCAGACTGCCATTCTTGATTTCACTCGACTGCCTGGATGGCTATTTCGACTACCCCAACAAGCCCAGCCTGTCCGAAAAGTTCCTGACTTACGCAAACGGTGGAACGGTCGCGCACTTCGCGCCTTCCGGCCTGGGCATCGCCACGGGGCATGATTATCTCCATCGCGGCTTCTACAACGCGATCATCAATAACCATCAATACCAGACCGGCCCGGTGGTCATGGCGGCCAAGATCAACCTGTACAACAGCAGTCCCAATTATTACCAGGACCTGCTTTACACCTTCGGCTTGATTGGCGATCCGGCGACCTCTCTGGTCCCTCTGTGCCGCGTCACCGACATCAACTGCGATAATCGCGTCAACATCGTGGATATCCAAACGGTATCTGCGCACTGGAACTACAGCAGCGGGCAGTCTGGCTATGTCCGCCGCTATGACGTAACCGATGATGGCGCCATCTCGATTGCGGACATCATTGCCACGGCAACCGATTACGGTTGGAGCCAGTAACAAGCATTTCCCCTTGTGAATTTTCCAGGCGCGGCGTACAGCAACGGTGCGCCGCACCTGGACGTTGTGTTTCGACGCGTTTTTCCATAACTCAACGAAGGCGCTCTCTGAGCCTGCGCCGAGGAGGTTTGAACCCCCGCTGGCTCCAGTTTGGCCCCCGTTTATTCAAAGCGCGCCTTTTTGACCTTGTTCCTTTCATGACTTCGCCTGATCTGGAGTGGCCGGCTGGCCTTCCTACTTGATTGACAAGGTTTAGATACTGTGTTATAGTTGCGGCGCAAGTTCTGGGGAGGACTTGGGGAGGAGGCCGCCAGCATTGCTCCTGTGGAGGCATCCGACCATGAAACAAATCTCGATGATCGCTCTGATTGCTTCGCTGCTTCTGCCCACACTCAGCAGCGCAGCGCCCCTGACACCTACCATTTCGACAGCGCCGCAATCTCGTGCTGACGCAGCCGAAGAAGCGCCAGCCGCTTTGCGCGTCCTCAGCACGTCGAACGCCGCCATTGTACTGGCCCTGGACACGCCCGATTACCAAATTAGCCAGGTAGATACCGCCCAGGGCGCCTTCGATGCCATCCAGGTGGCCGGTTATGCCGCCACGCAGGAACCTGGTCAGCCGCAACTTCCCATGCAAAGCAGCCTGATCGCTATTCCACCGGGCGCGCAAGTGACCGCAGAAGTGACCGCCAGCGATGCGCAGGTCCTGCCGGCGCCGCTGAATCTTCTGCCCGCCCCACGGGAAGTAATACCGCAGGCTGATCCGGCGGCGATGTTGGCGGCCGATGAAGCCGGCGTGCCTTCCCGGCCCATTCCCGTTTACGAACGCAGCCGAGCGCTCAACGGCGCGGGATTTTTTCCGGCCCAGCTGGTGCACGTGGGCGAAGTCGCTTATGTGCGCGATCAACGCGTCGTGCCGGTGCAGCTTTACCCCTTCCAGGCCAGCCTGACCAGCGGTGACATAACTTACCATAAGCATCTGCAGGTTGCGCTGCGGTTCAGCTACCCGGACGGCGCCGCGCTGTTACAGGCGCCAGCGGCGCACGCCGAGTCGCCCTATGTCGAATCTATGCTGCGCAGCACCGTGCTCAACTACGACAGCGCCGTGGCCTGGCGTGAGCGCCCTGCGCCCGCGGCAAGCTCCACCCCAATGCCACCGCCGCCGGAGACTGGCAATTTTCGCATCAGCGTTGACGCCGACGGTCTTTATCGCATCAGCTATGCCGCTTTAACGGCGGCCGGCCTCAACCCGAACAGCGTCAACCCGCAGCAATTTGCTTTGAGCAATCAAGGGACAGCCATCGCCATCTATGTGGCGGGTGAAAGCGACGGCCATTTCGATCCCAATGACTATCTTGAATTCTACGGCCAGGCCTGGAGCAGCTATTACACCAAAACCAACATCTATTGGCTGGACGTGGATGGCCCGGCCGGCCCGCGCATGGGGACGCGCGATGTCACGCCTGGCAATGCCACGACCCCAACCAGCTTCCGCGCCACATCGCACCAGGAAACGCAACAATGGCGCTGGACCCAGCATTTGCGCGAAAACAGGACCTGGTGGTGGGAAAAGTACACCCTGTACGACAATCCCAGCGCAACGCAGGTGACCGCAACCCTATCTTTGTCGCTGCCCGGCGTCGCGCCGCAAACGCAGCCCGTTGGAGTGCGCGTGGCCCTGGCTTCCAATACCGACTATCCACAAAACCCCGATCACCACGTGCGCGCCTATCTGAACACGGCAACCACGGTCGTGGATGAACGGCAGTGGAATGGGCGAGATTTGATCGAGTTGGCCGGGACGAGCGCAGCCAACAACCTGTTGCCAGGCGCAAACACCCTCTCCCTGCGCGCGGTCTTCGATATGGGCACGCCGTATGCGTTTGACATCTACTACCTGGATTGGGTGGAAATTACCTACGATCGCCTCTACAGCGCGGAGAATAACGAACTTTATTTCAGCGCGAATACGACCAACCCCTGGCGCTTCAGCGTGGGTGGATTCGTAACACCGGCGCGCGCGTTCGATGTGAGCAATGTGCGCAACCCCGTGCGCTTGCTCAACAGCCAGCTCAATGGCGGCCAGATCATCCTGCAGGACACGGTCGGGCCGAATACGCGCCTGTACGCGGTCGGCGACAATGCCCTGCGCGCGCCGGCAGCCATTCAGCGCTACACCGCCCCAGCGCTTGACCTGCGCGCCGCTAATCAGCGCGCGGACTATCTCATCATCGCGCACGCCAGCTTCATGAACGCCGTGCAGCCGCTGGCCCAATTCCGCGCCAGCCAGGGCATGGTCGTCAAGGTGGTTGACGTGGACTGGCTGTACGATCAGTTCAATGCCGGCATCCTGGATCCCCAGGCAATCAAAAATTTTATTGACTACGCTTATCATCAATGGGCCGGGCCGGCTCCCAGCTTTGTCCTCCTGGTAGGAGACGCCAACTTCAACCCCATGGGGTACAACCAGGCCTACTATGGCCCCTGGGAACAGACCTACGTGCCCACCTTCAATCTCGTCATTGACCCCTACACCGGCGAAGTGGCGGTGGACAACGCCTTCGTTACCGTGAGCGGAAGCGACATCCTGCCCGATCTTTACATCGGGCGCATGCCGGCTCAGACCCAGGCTCAAGTCACCACGATGGTGAATAAAACGATTGCTTACGAAAGTACGACGCCAGCAGCCGACTGGCGCCAACACACGCTGTTCGTGGCCGACAATTACTTGAGCGCCGCCGGCGCCCCTGATCCGGCCGGCAACTTCGAACAGATCATCCAGAGCGTGATTAGCGATTCGATCCCCGATTGGTACAGCATTGATCGCGTCTACTATGACCCCTATCCCAACCGGCCGCCAGACGCCTGGCGCTACCCGACGATTCCGCAGGCGCGTGACGCCGTGGCCGCGGCCATTAACAACGGCGCGCTGTTTACCAACTATGTCGGGCATGCCACCATTGACAAATGGGCCGAAGACTTGTGGACAACCAACGATGTCCCGCTCCTCAACAACCTCGATCGCCTCACGATTGGCCTCTCCATGGACTGCCTGGATGGCTACTTCGACTGGCCCAATCGGCCAAGCCTGGCCGAGACGATGCTGGAGTATGCCAACGGCGGCACCGTGGTGCATTGGGCGCCCACGGGGCTGGGGGTTGTCAACGGCCACGATGTCCTGCATAAAGGCTTCTTCCAGGCCATCAACAGCGATGGCATTGATTTGTTCGGCAGCGCGGTCACGGTGGGGCGCTTGAACCTGGCCGCACAGGGCGGCTATCCCGACCTGGTCCAAACCTTCATGATGTTCGGCGATCCCGCCTTGCACTTTGTCGCGCCAGCCTCACCGCAGGAGCTGGCGGTCAGTCTGAGCAGCACACCCGGCAATGTCGTTGCCCCAGGCGGCGCGGTCACTTACCAGATTCGCTACGCCAATAACGGCAGTGTGGCTGTCGCCAATGCCACCCTCAACTTCACGCTGCCCCCTGGCCTGAGCGGCGCCAACTACAGCTTCAGCGGCCCCGCCATCTCCCTGCGAGCTGGCACCACCTACATCTGGAACATTCCCTCCATCCCCATTGGCGCAACAGGCATCATCACGGTGCAGGCGCAGGTCAACTCGGCCATTGACAGCAGCCAGGCTCCCATCGTGACGACGGCAACGCTGCGCAATCGCTGGATTGAGCCGGAAATCAGCAACAACAGCGCCCGTGTCAGCCTGGATGTTCTTCTGGCCGACCGCTACGAGGTGGACGATACGCAGGGCGCCGCCGCGGCCTTGCCCGGCATCGGCTTGCCCATGCGTCACACGCTGCACACCAACGCCGACGTTGATTGGGTCTGGTTCGATGCCCAGGCCAACCAGCGCTTCTTCCTCCATACCGGCCAGCTAACCGGCAGTGGCGACACCGTACTGACTCTCTTTGCGGCCAACGGCGCGCAGTTGGGTCAAAACAACGATTTCAGCGCGGGCACGCGTTGGTCAGGTCTGGCGTGGACAGCCCCTGCCAGCGGGCGCTATTTCCTGCGCATCAGCGCACAAGGCGCGCCTGGGCCTTTCGCCTACGACGTGACGGTAGACTGGCAAAAGCAGGTCTTCCTGCCCTTGAGCCGCAAGTAAGCAAGAAAACGGATGGCGATTCCAAGATGACGTCAGATCCAGAACGCACGCGCGGATTGGCGCTCGACATGCTGCGCGATCATTTAGCGCACGATGGTCAGCTGCGCTTCGAGGTGATCGGCGAATGTATGGCCCCCTTGATCGAAATCGGCGATGAAGTTGAGCTGCAGACAGCAAAGCCGACCGATCTGCATGTGGGTGACATTCTCCTCTTCGACGAGAGCGGGCATTTCTACACGCATCGGCTACTGGCCCCGCCGGCGCCGGCCCTGGGGGGAACCTGGCGCCTGCAAACGCGCGGCGACCGTTCCCCCTTGCGCGATCATCCCTGGGATGCCAGCCAGCTCATTGGCCGCGTCGTGACCGTGTACAAGCCGAGTGGTCGTCAGGTCAGCCTGACGAGCGGCTATTGGCCGCTGTTCAACCGCGTGGTCGGTCATCTGTCACACATCGAAATAGGATTGCTCGCGCGCGGCGAAAGGCTGCGTCGGCGCGTCTTTGGCGCCCGATCTATGCCTTTAGGCTCGTGGTTGCGCCGTTTTTTGGCCGCCCCTGGGCGGATTGTTGTACACTTATTTGCACGACGGTCGTAAACATCTTTGTTGAGGTCTAATCTATCACTATGAATCATCGCCTCCTCTGGTCAAGGACAGGCCAGCGTACGCCAACCGCGTTCTGGCTGCTGCTCATGCTTCTCTTTGCCCTCATCGCCACGGGCGTTGGCCCGGCTGCGGCCGCGGGGCCGGCAAGTGTCACCCTGTCATCGTTTACCGCGGAGACCCAGGGCAACGCGATTCTGGTGCGTTGGGTCACAGAAACTGAGCTCGATGTCTACAATTTTATTTTGTATCGCGGCATCTCGCCTCAAGCCGTGGAGCCATTCGTTACCATCTGCACCCAGTCGCCGCAGGGCAGCAACATCAGCGGGGCAACTTATACCTGCACCGATGATAAGCCTGGCCTGACCGCCGGCCACGCCTATTACTACTGGCTCTATGAGTTCAACTCCAACGGTCAGCCTACCGTCTATCCGGCAAGCACCAATCCGACCTATTTCCAGGGCACCCCCACCGTGACGCCGACGGTGCCGGCAGACGCTACCAATACGCCCACGGCCACCGTGACGCCGACTTCTGAGTTCACCGCGACCCCCACGCCAAGCCCCAGCGTGACGGCGACGCGCATCCCCACGCAAGCGGTGACGAATACGCCGACGACCGCGGCGGCCACCAATACCCCCACCACGCCGCCCACCAACACGCCAACCACCCCGCCCACCAGCATCCCCACCACGCCGCCGACGGCCATTCCAACCACCCCGGCGATTCCCGCAACGAGCACCCCGACGCGGGCCGTTACGCCTGGGGCGACGGCATCGCCGACGGCCGTCATCACGCCGACGCCGACGCCGCTCCCTGGCGGCACGACGCCGCCAACCGCGACGCCCTTGCCCAATGAGGGCGGGCTAACCCCCACCCTGACGCCCACAGAGGTTGTTTCCGCCACAGCCACCCTGCCCAACGAGCCGCCCACATTGGAGCCGACACAGGTGACCGAGACGCCGCCCGTGGGCACGCCGACGCGCCTGGCGCCGCGTGCGCGCCCGGATGCAACGGCCACTCCCGCCGCCAATGGCGGCGCACGCAACACAGCCGCCACCGGTCTGTTGTTGTGCCTGGGCGGCGGCGCGATCGTGGGGGCAGTGCTGCTGGCCATCGTGGGTTTTGTCCTTTGGCGCCGGCAACCTGGTAGTCACAACGATCAATCGTCATGATAGCGCATCTGCCTTCCAAAAAATACTGGCTCAGCCTGATGTTGGCGCTGGCGGGCGCGCTTTTGCTGGCTGCTTGCAATCAACCGGCTCCACCCGCAGCAAACACGGGCGTGTACAAGATACGCATTGAACGCGACGGCGTGTATCGTCTCACCCGCGCGCAGCTCCCTGGGCTGGCGGCCGCTGATTTCACGCCCGATCGCCTGGCGCTGACCAGGAATGGCGCGCCTGTGCCTTTTACTCTGTTGGGCGATGGCGCCGACAAAGCGCTTTTCTTCTACGGACAGGGGCTGACAGATGACTACGCCGCCTACGAGGTCTATTGGCTGCGCGTTCAATCGGCCGCTACCGACAAGCCGACCGGGCCGCAGCTTGGTTCACGTGACGTGCAGGCGATGGCCGCCGCTCCTGTCGCCAGCACGTTGACCACGGTGCGCGCGGAAGAAGATAAAATCTATGTCCCCAAAGGCCCCCCGGCCGGAGAGCACTGGCAGTGGCAGCAGCTGCGCGCGCCGATCACCACCACCGTGACGGTCAATCTTGAACAGATGGTTGACATCTCGGCCACGCTGCGTGTATCGCTGTGGGGAAGCACGCAGACATCCGAAAACCCCGATCACCACGTCAGGCTGCTGCTCAACGATCAGCAGGTTGCCGATGAAGCCTGGGACGGCGCCGGTCGTCACGTCATCAGCGCCACGCTCAGCGCGGGCGTGCTGCGCGAAGGCGCCAACACCGTCACGATTGCCGTGCCCGGCGACACAGGCGCCGTCGTTGATAGCGCCGTCCTCGATTGGGTAGAAATCAGCTACCTGCGCAAAATGACGGCGCAGGGCGATCACATGGCCTGGCAGGCAACGGCCGGGCAAGCCGATTTCAAGCTCACCGGCTTCAGCACCGACAACCTGCTGCTGTGGGACGTGAGCGAACCGATGACGCCCACGTTACTCAACGGCTTCACCACGGCCAAGAATGAGGGCGGGTTTGCGCTGCGGTTTCATGATAACGAGGCCAGCGGCCGCCGTTACCTGGCTTTGGCGCCGGCCCAGGCGCTGACGCCGGCCTCCGTCACCCCCTGGCAGGGAACGGATCTGCGGCTCGATGCGGCCGGCGCTGATTATATCATCATTACGCCGCCTGAATTTGCCGCGGCCATCCGGCCCCTGGCTGAACGGCGCCAGGCCGACGGGCTGCGGGTGCTGGTGGCTAACCGCGACGATGTCTTCGACAGCTTCAGCAATGGCCGCCCCAGCCCAATCGCCATTCGGGATTTCCTGCGCCACGCCTATGAGAGCTGGCCCGCGCCCGCGCCGCGCTTTGCACTCCTGGTGGGCGACGCCAGCTACGACTATCGCGACCGGCTCAATGGCAAGTTCAAGAACATCCTGCCCACCTACCTTCTCGACACAACTTACGTGGGTGAAACGGCCAGCGATAACTGGCTGGTCAGTTTTGGCGGGGAGGACGACTATCGCCCCAGCATGGCGATTGGACGCCTGCCCGCGCAAAACGTGGAACAGCTCCAGGCGATGGTGAAGAAAACGCTGGCCTATGAGAGCGCGCCGCCCAGCGGCGATTGGCGCCGCCGCGTGCTGCTCGTGGCCGATGATGATGACCAGGCCTTCGCGCAAATGTCCGACACGCTGGCCACTGACTATCTGTCCAAGACCTACACGATTGACAAGGTCTACATCGGGCAGACGCCTGACGCCAACGCCAGCGTCCTCAAGACCTTCAACGAGGGCGTGAGCATGGTCAACTACGTGGGGCATGGCAGCCTGGATGTGTGGGGAGCCGAGAAGGCGCTGCAAAGCGCGGACCTGGCCAAGATGACCAGCAATGGCGGGCGCCTGCCTCTGCTCGTCACCATGACCTGCCTGACCGGCTTTTTCCATCATCCCACGGCCGACTCGTTAGGCGAGGTGCTGCTGCGCGCCCCAGACAAAGGCATCGTGGCCGCGTTGGTGCCGACGAGTGAGTCGGTCACTTCGCAGCAGGAGCCGTTGGCCGACGCCTTCTACCGCGAGCTGCTGACGGTGCAAAACGCCACCGTGGGCGAAGCCATGCTGCGCGCCAAGCAATCCATGCCGGACAACGGCAAATCCTATCGCGACGTGATGGAGACATTCAACCTGCTCGGCGACCCCGCGCTGCGCCTGGTGGCGCCGACGGCTGAGACGGCGTCCCAGTGAGATCACCGCCGCGCGCGGGGGAGATGGGGCAGCCAGGGGCTAATAATGCGCCAGGCTGCCGTCAATCTTGGCCCAGCGCACCGCTTGCTTGAAAGTAAACAGGCTAAGCGGCACCAGGATCACGCAGAAGATGACCAGCGCGCCGATGTCAGGCAGCAAGACGGACCAGGATGCGTTATTCAACAGCGCATTGCGCATGGCGCGCAGCGCGTAGGTGACCGGAATCAGCGCGGCCAAAAATTGCAGCCAGGATGGCAGCAGTTCCACCGGGTAGTAGACGCCGCCCAACAAAAGGCCGACCCCGCCGACGAGGGTTGTCACCGGATCTCCTCTTTTAGTCACCATGATAAAACTGGCGGCCATGATCCCAAGCCCACTGAAAGCCACAATGGTCAGGATCAGCACCACCAACGCGCCGAGGTAGTTGCCGTTGCCCAAATTTGCGCCAAAGACGAACATGCCCAGCAAGAGGTAAATGACAACCCGCAGCGTGGTGAACAGATAATCCCACAAACAAGAGGAAATGATGATCGTGGGCAGGTCGGTGGGGGTGAGCAGCATCGCTTCCAGGGTGCCGGTAATCTGCGCGTCGCGCAGGTTCTTGGCGAAGCCAGAGATTGCGACCGTAAAATAGAGGCTGAAAGCGACGCCAATCAGCACGAAGGCGAAATAATCGCCGTTGTAGGCGGCCAATGACGGCTGGCTTCCGCCATCCACCAGGCGAGCGAGAAAATAAAACATAAAGACATTGAGAAAGATGCCGAAGAATTGCAGCACGAACGAGAGCTTGTAGCTCAGTTCGATGATGTAGTCCCGGTGTAAAAACCAGGCGGCTTTGTCCAAACGCTGGACAAGCGCTGACGGCAGACGCAGAGCCGGGTTATTCATGGGTTTGTTCCTGTGTCAGGGTGACAAAAAGCTCTTCGAGAGAAACCTCTTCGTGGCGCACGGTCTGGATATGGCCTCCGACCATGACGATGCGGGAGATGATGTCGGAGAGGAGATGGTCAGCGGCCGCGGTAAGCGTCAGCTGCACCAGACCGTCAGCGGCCGCTTCCTGGCGCAGCGTTGGCGTCTGCTGCGTCAAGAGTTCCGCCTGCGCCGGCGGTAGATCGGACACGGTCAAGTGATAGCGATGGCGCGCTTGCAGCGATTGGCGCAGATCGGCCAGCGTGCCAACGGCTTGCAGGCGCCCCTTGTGCATGATCCCGACCCGATGGCATAGCTTCTCAGCTTCATCCAGGCGATGGGTCGTCAGGAAAATGGTCATGCCCGCGCGTGCCAGGAGTTCATCCTGAATCAGGCTGTGCAGCTGGCGGGTAGAATTGGGATCGAGGCTGCGAGTCGGCTCATCCAAAAAAAGGATACGCGGGCGGTGCAAAATCGCGCGGGCAATACTCAGGCGCTGGCGCATGCCGCTGGAATAGGTTTGGAAACTTGCATCGCCGACGGCGCCAAGCCCCAGCTGCGCCAGCACTTCGCTGACGCGCGGGGCAATCTGCTGCTTGGGCAGGTTGCACAGCGCAGCAAAGAATTCCAGGTTCTGGCGGCCGCTGAGACGCCAGTAAAAGCTGCGCTCATCGCCGGTTGACATGCCGATTTGGGCGCGCACGTGATCGGACTGCGTCAGATCGAAGCCCCCCACGCGGGCGCTGCCGGTGGTAGGCAGAATCAGGGTGCAGAGCAATTTGACCAGGGTCGTTTTGCCGGCGCCATTGGGGCCAAGCAAACCGAACAACTCCCCCTCACGCACATGCAGATTGATGTGGCTGACCGCTTCCGGCGTCGCCGCGGTACGCTGATGCAACCAACGCCACATGCGGTTGGTTTGTGGATAGCGTTTACCCAGATCGTATGTTTCAATCGCTGGTGTCAAACCATGCTCTCCCAGTTCGGCAATTTCAAGAGCTAAAAACGCCGACGGCCGCTGGAAATGGCAAATCCCAGTTTGGACGGCGCCGTGCGCAGCCCAAGTATACTGGTATCGGTAAGCCTGTCAAAGCGCCCACGCACCGGCTTGCAAGTCCACCGGCCGGTGAATCGTGCGCAAGCAGGGCGCCTGCGGGCGCTTGCGAGGGGGCGCCAGGCGGCCAGGGCCATGGCCCAGGCGCGGGTGAGGGAGAGATCATTGACGCCGCGGTTGTGTCTTTGGGCGAATATCTAAGTTGTGTTAAACTCTGCTCAATCAGTGCAAATTTGCACATCAAGATTTACGATCACAGCGAGATTTTTATACGATGAATATCGGCATTATTGGCTTACCGAGCAGCGGCAAAACAACCATCTTCAACGCCCTAACGCGCGGGCAGGCTGAAACTGGCACCTATCACGCGGGCACGTTCAGCGTCAACATGGGCGCGGTCAGTGTTCCCGATGAACGCGTCGACAGGCTGAGCGCCATGTACAAACCGCGCAAGACCATCTACGCACAAGTGCAGTTCAAAGACGTGGCTGGCATCGAAGGCGGCAGCAGTAAGGGCAGCTCACTCAGCGGCCGGCTGCTCAACGAGTTGGGCGGCAACGACGCCCTGCTGCACGTGGTGCGGGGGTTCACCAATCTATCGGTGCCGCACCCCAACGGCAGCATCAACCCGCGGCGAGATTACGACGCCCTGGAAACCGAGCTGATCCTGTCGGACATGGCTGTGATCGAGAAACGGCTCGAACGACTGCGCAAAGAGCGCACCCGCAGCGAGCAGCCGTTGGAGCTGCCGTTGATGGAGCGCCTCTACGCACACCTGGAAGATCAGAAACCGCTGCGCAGCGCTGATCTGACCAATGAGGAAGAGAAGCTGCTGCGTAGTTACAGCCTGCTCAGTCTGAAGCCGATGGTGGTTGTGCTCAACGTCAATGACGACGCCGACGCCAGCGAAGCCGAGCAACAGCTGGCAGCTCACCTGAGCAAGGCGATTTTGCTGCAGCTGCGCGGCAAGCTGGAGATGGAATTGGCCCAGATGGAGGCGGCGGATGCCGCCGTCTTTCTGGAAGAATTCGGTTTGAGCGAGCCAGGGCTGGAGCGTGTCATCCGCGCCAGTTATGACCTGCTCGGCGTGCAGTCGTTCTTCACCGTGGGCGAAGATGAAGTGCGCGCCTGGACGGTCAGGCGCGGCGCGGCGGCGGTTGAAGCGGCCGGCGTGATTCATTCCGACCTGGCCAAAGGCTTCATTCGTGCAGAGGTGGTATCGTATCAGGACTTGACTGCCACCGGTTCGATCCCCGAAGCGCGCCGCGTGGGTAAGTTCCGTCTGGAAGGCCGCGATTACATCGTCAAGGATGGCGACATTCTGCACGTGCGCTTCAATTTGTGAGTGAGCGCGCCCGGGACGCGCGACCTACGGCGTGATGACCGCCGCATACGCGGCAGGGACCTTTGTAACGGCATTGCGGGCGTGGGACGCGCGACCTACGGCGTGATGACCGCCGCATACGCGGCAGGGACCTTTGTAACGGCATTGAGGGCGTAGGACGCGCGACCTACGGCGTGATGACCGCCGCATACGCGGCTGGATTGGCTTCACGCACCAGGTTGAGCAGGTTTTGCACCTGCCCCGGTTTGCCTTCGACGTGCTGAATCAAGCGCTGCACGCGCTGCGTCTGGCTCATCGTTGAAACGAACTGGCTGTAGACGGAGCGGTAGTAATCGTAACAGAAGATTTCGAATTCATCTGCGCTGAACGCGGCATCCAGCAAGCGGCGCAGCTGCGCCGAGCCGGGCGTGGCTGGCGTCTGGTTGGCAGAGACAAGGCCGGGCGCCTCATCCTGCGCACGCCGGGCCAGCTCTGCTTCTAACTCGGTAATGTCCCTGCGCACCGCACGCAGCTGATTGCGCAGCTCAAGCGCGGCAAACTCCTCGCCCCCAGAAAGGGCGGCGGTTTGCACAAGGTAGGCCAGGTTGTCCTGCTGTTGTTCCAACAGACGACGCAGCGCATCCCGATCAAAATAGCGAAGGTCTGAGACGGGCATGAATCACTCCAGTGCGATCAAAAACGGCATGCCAATTTACGCACCCAAGCCGTATGGCGACCCCATTGTAACCGACCTGGTAAACAACGTCAACCAATTCCCGTGGCGCATTTATCTACCAGGCCGCGGGCGCTTACCAGGCCGCGGGCGCGGCGGCTTCCTGGCGTTGATCTATCCAGGCTCCTCTTTCGATCGGGCGCGCCGCGCGGCGCGGAATGAATCGCTGAGACCGGAGGTAATGCTATGAATGCCGTGGTGATGGCAGGCGGCGAAGGCTCTCGCTTACGACCATTGACCGTGGGGCGACCAAAACCGATGGTGCCCGTGGTCAATAAACCGGTCATGCAGCACATCCTGGAATTGCTCAAGCGCCACGGCTATACCGACGTGGTGGTGACATTGCAGTATATGGCCGACTACATTCAGGACTACTTTGGCAACGGCCAGCCTTACGGGATCAAGCTGCAATACGCCGTGGAAGAAGCGCCCCTGGGCACCGCCGGCAGTGTACGCAACGCCAGCGCCTATCTGGATAACAAAAGCCCCATTCTGGTCATCAGCGGCGACGCGTTGACCGACTTCGACCTGCCGCGCATTGTCGAATGGCACCGTCAGCGTAAGGCGCTGGCGACCATGGTGCTCTATCGTGTGCCTAATCCCCTGGAGTATGGCGTCATCGTCACCGACGATGACGGCCGCGTCACCCGTCTGCACGAGAAACCAAGTTGGGGTGAAGTCGTCTCTGACACCGTCAACACCGGCATCTATGTGTTCGACCCAGCCATCCTGGAGATGATCGAGCCGGGGCACAACGTTGACTGGAGTAAGGACATTTTCCCGCAATTACTCGAAAAAGGAGCGCCTCTTTACGGCTATGTGGCCGAGGGCTACTGGTGTGATATTGGCAACCTGACCGAATACCGCCGGGCGTCGGCCGATGTGCTTACGGGAAAGGTGCGGCTTGGCCCGCTGGGGCATTACCGCGGCGGCGATGTTTGGGTGGGCGAAAATGTCGAGATCGCGCCCGACGCCCAGCTCATCGGCCCCATTTACCTGGGCAATGAAGTCAAAATCAAGGGCGGCGCGGTCATTCATGGCCCGGCCTCCATTCGTGATTACACCATCGTAGACAACCGCGCGCAGGTGGATCGCAGCATGGTCTGGCGCAACTGTTACATTGGCGAAGGCGCCGAACTGCGCGGCACCATTGTCTGTCGTCAATCCACCATGAAAGCCAAGAGCGTGCTCTACGAAGGCAGCGTGATTGGCGATGGCTGCGTGATCGGCCCCGGCGCGGTCATTCACAGCAATGTGAAGCTCTGGCCGGGCAAAGAGGTCGAGGCTGGCGCCACGGTCAAAACTTCCATCATTTGGGGCAGTCAAGGCCGGCGCATTCTCTTCGGCCGTTTCGGCGTGACCGGCGTGGTCAACGTAGACCTGACGCCTGATTTCTGCGCGCGCCTGGGATCGGCCTTTGGCGCGACGCTGCCCAAAGCAGCCTACGTTACGATCAACCGCGATCCCCATCGCAGTCCGCGCATGTTGAAACGTGCGATCATTTCTGGCTTGCCCTCGTCGGGCGTCAATGTGTGGGACTTGGGCAACGTGCCGGTGCCCGTGGCGCGCTACTTTACGCGCGTGACCGAAGCCGTGGGCGGCGTGCACGTGCGCCTGTCGCCGCACGACCAACGCGTGGTGGATATTCGGTTCATAGATGCCGACGGGCTGAATCTCAGCAAAGAGCGTGAACGTAACATCGAACGCATCTATTTCCGCGAAGATTTTCGCCGCGCGTACATGGATGACATCGGCAGTATCGAGTATCCCAACCAGGTCATCGAACAGTACGCGACCGGTTTCATGCACGCGTTGAATGTCGAAGCCATCCGCCGTGCGCGCTTCAAGATCGTGGTGGACTATGCCCATTCTCCCAACACCGATGTCTTGCCGCCCCTGTTAGCCAAGCTCAACGTGGATGCCGTGCCGCTCAACGCGCGGGTGGATGCTGTCAAAATTGCAATGCAGCAGGATGAGTTCGACGCCAATCTGCGCCAACTAGCGATCATTGCCGGGGCGCTCAATACCAGCATGGGACTCTTGTTGGACGTTGCCGGCGAAAAAATCTTCCTGGTAGACAATCAGGGCCACATCCTTTCTGACACAACGACCGCCATGCTCATGGCGACCCTGGCCCTGCGCAGCAAAGGCAGCGGTACTATCGTCCTGCCGATTGACGCCTCGCACGCCTTCGAATGTCTGGCCGATCAATACGGAGGAAAGGTAGCGCGCACGCGCGCCGACCCGCACGCCCTGATGATTGCCGCGCAAGAGTCAGGGGTGATCCTGGCCACCGACGGGGCCGGCAATTTCATCTTCCCAGAATTCCAGCCGGTCACGGATGGCCTGATGGCGACGGCGAAGCTGCTCGAATTCCTCGCCACGCAGCAAGAACCGCTGTCCGACCTGGTGAAGAGCTTGCCAGAAATCCACATCGAGAGCAGCCGCGTCGCCTGCCCGTGGGAAATCAAAGGCAGTGTGATGCGCCGCCTGACCGAAATTCATCACACCGGCGAGATCCAGGAGGGGATCAAGCTGAACTATGATGAGCGAGAGTGGGTGCTCATCTGGCCCGATCCTGACTATCCGCACATCATCATCACAGCCGAATCAACGTCTGTGGAAAAACTGGCGCATCTGCACGAAAAGTTCCAGCTCGAAGTGCGACGCCTGCGCGATTTGACGGAATAGGTCTTTGTTCCCACCCACCCTGGTCATCGGGCCGCTGCGCATCGCCTGGTACAGCCTGATCATGACCGGGGGCCTGCTGGCGGCGTTGTTCTGGCTGGCGTGGAGCGACGCCGAGCATGGGCGCGTGTCTGCGGCCTGGCCCGATGACCGCCTGTCTGGCGAACGCCCCTTACGGAGCCGCTTCTTGCGCCTGCTGCCCGCCTGGTCGGCGGCCCTGCGCCGCGCGCTGGATGATGCCCTGCCGCTGCTCCTCAGCGGATTGGTGGCAGGGCGCGTGGTCTATGTGCTGGCGCAATGGCCCTACTTTGGCGAGCACCCCTGGCAAAGCCTGCGCTTCTGGGAAGGCGGGCTTTCAGCCCAGGGCGCCGTGGTCGGCGGCCTGCTGCTGTTGATCTGGCAGGCGTGCGCCAGGCCAGGCGGCTGGACGCGCGCCGATCGCTTCGTCCCGCCGCTGCTCGTGCTACAAACCGCGGCCTGGCTCAGCTGCTGGTGCGCGGCCTGTGCTTATGGCCGCACGGTGGACATTGCACGCTGGCCCTGGCTGGCGGCCTTCGATTGGCCTGATCTCTACGGCCTCTTTTTGCCTCGCGTCCCCCTGCAAGGCATGGGCGTCGTCTTCAGCCTGCTGCTGCTGGCCGGCGCATGGCGGCTCAGCGCGCGCAACCTGGCGCCGGGCCTGCTCAGCGGCGCAGCCCTGCTCCTGAGCGGGCTGGCGGACGCCGGCTTGCAGCTCCTGCGCGGCGATGAAGCCTGGCTGTGGCTGGGTCAGCGGGCCGCGCTGTGGGCCGACCTGGCCTTCATGCTGTGCGGCGCGGCCTGCATCGTCTTGGCCTGGCGCAAGCGCCTTGCCCAAACGTCGCTTTCATGTTAAACTTGCGCCAGCAAGGTAGATGCCCTCGTAGCTCAGGGGATAGAGCGTCGGTTTCCTAAACCGTGCGTCGCAGGTTCGAGTCCTGCCGGGGGCGCTCAAGGGGCCTTTTGGGGGCCAAAACCGTGGATGGGTAATTTTTCCCTGGACACGAAAAGACCGCACGCTTGATCGCATGCGGTCTTTTCGTTGCTTCTCACAAAGCCAGCAAAATCAGCGGGGGCAAAATGCGCCCAAGCCGCTGAGGCGCCGACCCAGGGTCAAGGCGTTGGGTTCTGCGGCGAGGTCGCGCTGCCCTTCAATTGCTCCAGGTTGATCATGAACGGGCTGCTGGACGGCAGCAGCATGACGTTGACATTGGGCGCCAGCTTCTCGATGTAGCGATAGACCAGCAGATTCTCATTCTTGCCGATCTGCTCGTTGATCAGCCGCAGCGATTCGGCTTCGCCCTGGGCGCGCACGATGGCGGACGTCTTGACGCCCTCGGCTTCGATGCGTTTGCGTTCAGCCTCCTGCTGTTCCCGCTGCAATGTAAACTGCATCTGCTCGGCCTGCTGCTGCGCAATCTGCTTTTGCTCGATGGACTTGGCGTAGTCATCGGTGAAGTTGACATTACGAATGTCGAAGGAGAGCAAAAGCAGGCCCTCTTTCTCGAAGCGCTCCCGGATCCGGTTCTCGATCTCGACCTGAATCTGCGCGCGTTTCGTGCCATAGACATCGGTCACTTTGTTCTGCGACACCATCAGGCGCACCACCGATCGGATAGTGGGACGCACGAGGATGTTTTCATAGTCGCGCAGGTTATTGTGGATGTCCGCGGCGCGCGCCGGGTTGAGCTTGAAACGCGTCGATGAGTCAATGCCCACCTGCAGGCCTTCGGACGTGGGCGACCACAACGAGTCGTCGCCCTGCACCGGTCCTTCATTCGCCACTTTGGTCATGGTGTAGACCTGTTCCAGGGTGCTGTAACGATAGACGGTTTCCACGTAGGGCACGATGAAGTTGATGCCCGGATACAATGGCGTGTTGCGAGTGCCGCTGATGGCGTTGAACACGACGCCCACCTCGCCGGCGTCAATTACGACCACGCCAGCGCCCAGGGTCATCACGATCAGCGCCACGAGCAACCATCCAACCATCAGCGGCGGGGAGAGGCGGGCCGTGGTGGCGCCGCGGCCGCGGCCAACGACCACATTGATGACATAGGCAAAAAACCCCAACAACAACAACCAGCCAAAAATACTTAGCGCACGCGCAATTAACATAGAGACTCCTTGCTTCTTTGCCTGCTCGGAAGGCAGGTCACTGACCCAGCGCCTGGGCCACGTAAACTCACAGCAACACGGGGGCATTGTACCATATCGCCCACGCGAAGTCTGTCGGTTGCCTGCCAAACGACCGTCAGTTTTCTGGCGCCATGCAACGTACACCCTGGCTCGCCCGTATTGACTGCGGAAGCCAGGGCTTCAATCTAACTAAAACAGCAGGGAGACACGATGCCAAACGACCTCAAATACCAGATTGCCGGCGCCACCTTGCCGGTGGTGACCATCCAACTCGAACCGGGCCAAACCATCTACTCAGAAGCGGGGGGCATGAGCTGGATGAGTTCCAATATCGAAATGAATACCAACACCGGCGGCGGCCTGGGCAAGATGTTCAAACGCGCGCTCGGCGGCGAATCGTTGTTCGTGACCGACTTCACCGTGGCGGGCAATCAACCTGGCCTCATTGCCTTTGCCAGTGAGTTCCCCGGCCGCATCATTGACCTCAAACTGGAGGCGGGGCAGTCTGTGATTGTGCAAAAAGATGCCTTCATGTGCGCGGAGAAGTCGGTTGACCTCGATCTGCAGTTTCGCAAACGGCTGGGCGCGGGGCTTTTCGGCGGCGAAGGCTTCATCATGCAGCGCCTGACTGGCCCTGGCGCGGTCTTTGTCGAGATTGACGGGGATGTGGTTGAGTACACGTTGCAGGCCAATCAGATGCTCAAGGTGGACACCGGCCATATTGCCATGATCGAACCGACGGTAGATTTCGATGTCCAGGTCATCCGTGGGCTGAGCAATCTTCTGCTGGGCGCGGAAGGGCTTTTCCTGGCGACCCTGCGCGGGCCGGGGCGGGTCTGGCTGCAAACGATGCCGATGTCCAAGCTGGCAGGCAAGGTGGCGCAGTTCATGCCGCAGGTGGGCGGCCGCGGCAGCAGCGGGGGAACCAACATCAACCTGGGCAGCTTGCTGGGCGGGAACTAATCAGGCCGGTTTGCTGGCGCGTGCTGCCGGCGCTGGCGCGCGGCTTCGAAGCAAAAAACAGCCGCCGCGACCGCGGCGTTCAACGACTCGGCCTGCGCGATCGGAATGGCGACCGTGTCTGACGCCAGGCGTTGCGCGGCCGCGCTGGCGCCGGCGCCCTCGCTGCCAATGATCAACGCGCTGGGCGCGCGCCAGTCTACGTCGTCATACCATGTGCGGCCATGTGCATCGGCCAGCCACACGCGGCGGCCAGCCACGGTCGCGGCCACATCTTCCCAGGCCTCGACGCGGCGCAGCGGCAGGCGTAAATGCGCGCCCATGGCCGCGCGCACCACCTTGGGATTGTATTCATCAACCGAGCCAGGCGTCAGCAGGACGCCCGCGCAGTTGGCAGCCAGCGCCGTGCGCAGCACCGTGCCCAGGTTGCCGGGATCGCTCAACCCATCCAGCACCAGGAGCAGGCCGTCGCGGCGCAATGGTTGCGGCGGCGGCCAGGGCGCTACGCCCAGGATGCCCGGCGAGGTCGTGGTGGCGCTGATGGCGTCGAGCACCGGCGCGCTGGTTTCCTCGCAGACGACCTGCTGCGCGCGCAGGCGCCCGAGCAGGGCAAGGCCGCGTGGGCTGGTCAGGCGCGCGGGCGCGTAGAGAACAAACAGCGGCGGCAGATCAGCGTCCAGGGATTCTTCGAGCAAGCGCACGCCTTCGAGGCACCACTGACGCGCATCCTGGCGGGCCTTACGTTCCTGCAACAAAGCCCGTATCAATTTGACCCGCGCATTACTCAAACTGGTAATCACAACGCTCCATGTTTCTTTGGCGGCAGCCTGCCCGGGGCATGATGTAAAAACACCGCGCCAGGAGCGGCCCTGACGCGGTGTTGGCTTGAAGATGGGAAGCAAACGCTAGAGAGATTCTTTGGCTAAATCAACCAGGCGGGTGAAGACCCCGCTATCGCGCACAGCCAGCTCGGACAACATCTTGCGGTCAATATCCACCCCGGCCTTTTGCAGGCCATGGATGAAACGGCTGTAGGACAGACCATTGTTACGCGCGGCGGCGTTGATACGGGTGATCCACAACGCGCGGAATTGGCGCTTGCGATTCCGGCGGTCGCGTGTTGCATAGAACAACGACTTGAGCATTGCTTCATTGGCGCGACGGAACAAACGATGACGGGTGCCAAACTGGCCCTTCATCATCTTTAGAACTTTTTTATGTCGCTGCCTGGCCGGAACGCCTCGTTTTACTCGTGACATTACTTTCTCCTCGGATGGCGGCTATCGCCTGGAGCCACATAGCACTTCGTACTGGCCACCCTGCATGATGATTTGAATGATACTACTTGTTTTCCAGGTACGGAGCTAACTTCTTGACGCGCTTGATGAAGGCCGTGGCCTTGACAGTGACGGTATCTCGGTAGTCACTCTTCAGGCTCGGCGTCTTCTTGCGCTTGAGGTGACCTTGCCCCTGAATACGGCGCAGGAGCTTACCGCCACCCGAAAAGCGGAAGCGCTTGGCTGTTGACTTGTGAGTCTTCAACTTTGGCATAACAACGTCTCCCTTGCTCTCTCTTCGTTTAATCTTCCCATTTGCACACACAAGCAGAGCGGTGTCAGGTCAGCCTTGGGTGACCTGTCTTGCTCTGCTTGTGATAAGCGGCTGTGCCAGGGTTGGTCTACGGACCGACCGGGTTAACTTTCCTTCGGCATCAGGATCATCAGCAGGCTGGTGCCTTCCATGGCCGGCGCCTGTTCGATCGCGGCAATGTCGCCCATCTCCTGTGCGACACGATCGAGCATTTCCTTGGCCACTTCTGGATGCGTAATCTCACGCCCGCGGAAACGGATACGAATCTTGACCTTGTTTCCCTCGCTGATAAAGCGGCGGGCGTCACGCACTTTGAAAGCTACGTCGTGCTCGCCAGTCTTTGGGCGCAGGCGCACTTCTTTGACTTCGATCTGCTTCTGGGCTTTGCGCGCATCGCGCTCTTTCTTGGCTCGCTCGTATTGGAACTTGCCAAAGTCCATCAAACGACAGACGGGCGGCACGGCGTTCGGCGCGACCTCAACCAAATCGAGACCCTTTTGACGAGCCAGGATTAGGGCGTCACGAACCTGCAAAATCCCCAGTTGCTTACCTTCATCGTCTACTACCCGCACTTCACGCGTGCGGATCATCTCGTTGACACGTAGCTGCAGCTTACTGCTAATTGCGCCCTCCTCAGGAACAGCAAAACGACCATTTGAACTGATGCTTGGCTAAATGACTATAGCATAATCAAGCAGGAGTGTCAAATCCTTTTTGAGCTTGTCGGTCAGTGTCTGGCGTTTTTCATCAAAAATTCATGCTAATCCTGCGGTAAATCATTTACAGCCGCTGTTTCTTTTGTTATAAATGCACACTACATGATATGGCTATCGGTTTGTCACCGCATCACTTGTGGTTTCGCCAAAATATGGGAGGAGCACCCTGGTGAATGATATGAGATTAAGCACAGACAAGCCGCTCACTGCCATCCATCAGCTCAAAGACGAGCCAGTTGTCGCCTTTGGACGTGTGGCAGAAAAAATGGGGCGCGAGATCGGCCTGGAGTCAGACACGCTCGATGATGAGGACACCCTGCTGTGTGAAAAATCGCTGGTGTCCATCCGCTTACGACCCCACGCACGTAAGTCGCCTGACGACGGCGAATTGGATGATGGCGATTCATCCGATTTGCAATACCCAGAGGCGGACGATTCAATCAGCCTTTACTTGAAAGAGATTGGTCGTGTACGCCTTTTAACCGCCGAAGAAGAAGTTGACTACGCGCGCCGCATTGAGTTGGGACGCCTGGCGCGTCGCGAGTATTACGGCTGTCCGAGCGAAACGGCCCAACGTGAAGAGCTTACTCACGTTATGTTCGATGGGATGCTGGCCCAAGATTGCCTGATCAAGGCGAATTCGCGGCTCGTCGTCAGCGTGGCTAAGAAATATATCGGGCGCGGCGTCCCCTTCCTGGACCTGATCCAGGAGGGCAATATCGGCCTCATTCGCGCGGTCAAGAAATTCGACCACCGGCGCGGCTATAAATTTTCCACCTATGCCACCTGGTGGATCAGGCAAGCGGTGACCCGCGCCATTGCCGACCAGGGGCGCACCATTCGTGTCCCTGTCCACATGTACGAACAGATCAATCGCGTCACGCGCACAGGGCATGATCTGGCGCAGCAGCTGGGCCGCGATCCCACGGCGGAAGAAATCGCCGATGAGCTTGAGATGTCGCCCAACAAAGTCAAGCAGGTGATGCAAGTGGCCGAACGTCCCCTGAGCCTGGAGATGACAATCCATGAAGAGGACGATGCCTCGCTGACCGATTTTATCGAAGATGAAGAGGTGGCCTCGCCGGCCTTTACGGCCACGCGCCAGCAGCTGCGCGATGTGCTCAACGAAGTCTTGGACACCCTATCGCCGCGGGAGGTGCGCATCCTGCAGCTGCGGTTTGGCCTTGTAGACGGATACAACTACACCCTGGAAGAAGTGGGGCGTAAGTTCGGCGTGACGCGCGAACGAGTACGCCAAATTGAATCGCAGGCCCTGAAGCGCTTACGCCATCCCAGTCGCAGCCGCAAATTGCGCGATTATCTGTAGACTCAATGACAATCACAGCCTGGCGGCGCGCCTGGTTGACCGGGCGGCCGCCCGGGCTGGCGAAAAATCCGCTTGATGCGTACCCATAGACAAAGGCCGGGGGCGGTGAAACACCTCCGGCCTTTGCGCGCCTTGCCCTTCGGCCTGAATGACAGGCTGCGGGGCGCCGGAGAGCCGGCAGCAGCGCACTTAGCATAAGCAGATAACTTGATTTTTTGCGTTGTATCGTGTAAACTATGAGTGCTGACCTGGCGCTTATGTAATTTTCTATCCTTTTGAGCGATCGAGCGTATTGTCAATGCCTAAACCATCCGTTAGCCATGATAACCGACACAAGGCACTGGACACAGCCGTCTCAACCCTTACGAAGCGCTATGGTGAAGGCGCCGTGATGCTTCTTGGAGCAACCGCGCAGCAGGTAGCCGTCATCCCCACCGGATCGCTTGCGCTCGACGTTGCGCTTGGCGTGGGCGGCGTACCGCGCGGGCGCATCACCGAAATCTACGGGCCGGAATCATCAGGGAAAACGACAATTTGTCAGCATATCATTGCCCAGGCCCAGCGGCGTGGCGGCATCTGCGCCTACATTGACGCAGAACATGCGTTGGATCCGGTCTATGCTGCGCGTTGCGGCGTAGACTTGGATGGGCTTTATGTGTCTCAGCCAGACACAGGCGAACAAGCGCTTGAAATTGCCGAGGCGCTCACCCGCTCCGGCGCGCTAGACGTGGTGGTGATTGATTCCGTGGCGGCCCTCGTGCCACGGGCCGAGATCGAGGGCGACATGGGAGATAGCCATGTGGGACTGCAAGCCCGGTTGATGAGCCAGGCGCTGCGCAAACTCACCAGCGCCATCAAGCAGTCCAACACGGTTATGATCTTCACCAATCAGCTGCGTCAAAAAATCGGCGTTATGTTTGGCAACCCTGAAACCACCACGGGTGGGATGGCGCTGAAATTCTACGCCTCGGTGCGCCTGGATGTGCGCCGAATCGAAACCATCAAGCAGGGCAATGAACTGGTAGGCAACCGAACGCGCGTCACGGTCAAAAAGAACAAAGTCGCGCCGCCGTTCCGCGTGGCCGAGTTCGACATCATGTTCAACGAAGGAATTTCACGCGAGGGAGACCTCCTGGATTTGGGCGTCTCCACGGGTATGGTGGAAAAGCGCGGCAGTTTTTACTTGTTTGGCGACGCTAAACTGGGCCAGGGGCGCGAGAACTGCAAACAGTTCTTACGTGCAAACGCCACCCTGGCCGATGCTCTGGATCATCAGATTCGGGTGGCTGCGGGCCTGATCGCCCCAGCCGGGGAAACAGCCGCGTTGCCCTGACTGCCCCGCTCATGTCGCACCACAGCTTAGCAGCCAGCCGCGATCACTATCGCCCAGGGCTGGCCGGTTCGTCAGTTTTGCATACTTTCGTCCGTATTCAGGGACTTTACGGCCTGTTATTTTTCCGTTGTCCAGTAGCGTATTGCCAAAGACCTACAGGATATGATGCAACCTTTGCATAACCAACTAATCGTTCATCGTCTGGAAAGCCCGTAGTCCCTGTTGTTTGAGTGCGTTTGAAAACACATTCGGCTCCGTGAGCCTGGCGCCGGCCGCGCGCCGGTGCAGGCTCAGGCTCAGGCCATTTTGTTTTTGACCGGTCTCGGATGAGAGATGCCGATCGGCGTGCCATAGCTGTGGATTGCCACAGCTATTTTTATTGGTGCAAAGGTTGGTCTGCGGTGGGAGCGAAAACAATTACGGCCCTGGTTTTCCAAAAAGCAGCGCATGACCGCGTCAACGTCTTTCTCGATGACGCCTTTGCCTTTGGCCTCGCCGCCATCCTGGCCGCGCCGCTGCGCATCGGCCAGAGCCTGAGCGATGAAGAGGTTGACGCACTGCGCGCCGCCGATACCGAAGAAAAGGCGTGGGATATGGCGCTGAAATTTCTGAGCTATCGGCCGCGCAGCGAAACGGAGATCCGGCGCTACCTGGCGGGCAAAGGACTGGACGCGACGGCGTCGGATCAAATCGTGGCGCGTTTGTATCGGCTGGGATACCTGAATGACCAGGCCTTTGCCCAAGCCTGGGTCGCCAGTCGTAATTCGCTGCGACCGAAGGGGCCACGCGCGCTGCAGCACGAGCTGCGCAGCAAAGGCGTGGCGGCGGAAGTGATCGCAGAAGCCATCGCCGGCCTGGCCGTTGACGAAGCCGCGTATGCCGCGGTGAGCAAAGCGGCCGCGCGCTGGCGTACGCTGGAGCCAGGCGCGTTTCGCCAGAAGGTGCAAGCCTTCCTGGCGCGCCGCGGTTTTGATTATGCTATTATTCAGATGACGGTCAATCGCCTGCTGCATGAGATGGATGCAACAGCCGTTGAACCGGCGCAGGAAGAGGAAGAATAACGCGATCTGTCCCCGCCAGACGATCGGACATGCCAGAAAGGATAAATAAGTATGCCACCTCCTGGAGTAATCACCCTGTTTGTGGGGATTGTACTCCTGATAATTGGTGTTGGCGTTGGTTATTTCGTCGGCTTTGATCAACATAAAAAGAAGACAGAGGCAACGATTCAATCGGCTGAAATACGAGCCACCCAGATTGTCAGTGAGGCCGAAGCCCAAGGCAAAGAGCTTGTTCTCAAAGGAAAAGATGAGGTCATCCAGCTACGCGAGGAAACTGAGAAGGATCTGGATCGCCGGCGCCGCGACTTACAGCGGCTTGAAGAGCGCGTGGATAAGCGCCAAGAGCAGTTAGATCGTCGCAGCGAGCAGGTTGAGCTGCGCGAGAAACGACTCAATCAACGCCAGAGCACCGCAGACAAACGCTTCAAAGACCTGGAAAAAATGGAAAGCCAGCGTGTGGCTGAATTGGAGCGCATCTCGGCCCTGACGCAAGAGGAAGCCAAGCAGCTTTTGCTCAAGAGCATCGAAGATGAAACGCGCCAGGACATGGCCAAGGTCATTCGCGCCGTCGAGGCCGAAGCGCACGAAGAGGCCGAACGTCGCGCGCGCCGCGTAATCATCATGGCCATGGAGCGCCTGGCTTCAGATCAAGTTTCCGAATCAACCGTCTCGGCCGTGGCGTTGCCCACCGACGAGATGAAGGGCCGCATCATCGGCCGTCAGGGCCGCAACATCCGCGCCATCGAAGCCGCGACCGGGGTGGACCTGGTGGTGGATGATACGCCCGAAGCCATTATTATTTCTAGCTTTGACCCCGTACGCCGTGAAGTGGCGCGCCTGGCCCTGACCAAATTGGTGCAGGATGGGCGCATCCATCCCACGCGTATCGAGAAGGAAGTGGAAAAGGCGCGCGAAGAGGTTGAGCGCGCCATGCGCGAAGCAGGCGATCAAGCCGCCATCGAAACGGGCCTGCAAGGGCTGCATCCAGAGATTCTCAAACTGGTGGGGCGGCTCAAGTTCCGCACCAGCTACGGCCAGAATCAGTATTACCACGCCATCGAGACTTCCCATCTGGCCGGTATGATCGCCACCGAACTGGGCGCGGATGTCAAAGTTGCCAAGATGGGCGGTCTGCTGCACGACCTGGGCAAAGCGGTGAGCCACGAAGTGGAAGGGCCGCATGCGCTGGTGGGCGCGGAAATCGCCAAGCGCTATGGTGTGCCGCCCAAGGCCGTCAACTGCATCGCCGCGCATCACAATGAGGTGGAAGCTGAAACGCTGGAAACGATCATCGTCGCCACCGCGGACGCGATCTCCGGCGCCCGGCCTGGCGCACGCCGCGAGGCGCTCGAAACTTATGTCAAACGACTGACTGCGCTGGAAGACATTGCCAATTCTTTCGACGGCGTTTCCGAATCGTTTGCCATTCAGGCCGGCCGCGAAATTCGTGTGGTCGTGCGGCCCGATTCGATGGACGATATGTCGGCCATCAAACTGGCGCGAGACATTGCCAAGAAGGTCGAAGATAACCTGGAGTACCCCGGCCAGATCAAGATTACAGTCATCCGCGAAATGCGCGCCGTGGACTACGCCAAGTAACGATACCGCAGACTTCCGAAGTCCTTTGGGCTTCGGAAGTCTTTTTTATGCGCCAGGCTTCCAACGTTTTGAAAACTGCGGAAGTCTTTTTTTATGCTCGCGCCCTTTGCCGCCGACCTACGTCTTGATTTGCGCATCTAACGCGGCACACCACAGCCTCTTCATTCCGCATCTCGCTGACGGTGGTGATGCTTACTCTCGTTGGGTAGGTGCAGCATCAACACATCATCGAAGGGTTCTGAGTGTGCACGGAGGTAACACGACAATGGAGATCATCAAAGTTTCAGCGCAATCCCGCTCTCCGGCCGTGGCCGGGGCGATCGCCGGCGTGGTTCGAGACGCAAGTCATGCCGAGGTTCAAGCCGTCGGCGCCAGTGCCGTAAATCAGGCTATCAAAGCCATTGCCATTGCGACAGGCTACCTGGCCCAAGATGGAATTAACATTATCTGTATTCCATCGTTCACCGAAATCGAAATTCAGGGACAGGAGCGCACCGCAGTGCGTCTTACTGTAGAGCCAAGACAGAAAATTTAAGCGCATAAAAACAGGGAGCAAGAAAAATCTTGCTCCCTGTTTTTTATTATAGGCCCTTACGGGCTAATTCAGTTCTTCAGCCTCATCGGCATCGTCCAAATCGGCAGACGCGCCAGGTTTAGACGCGTGCTCCCCGGAAGCCGCTTTGCGCTTGACGGAGCACCCGCCGCAGGTGCCGCAGGTGCGCGGCTGTTCCTTACCCCGGTTTTCCAGAATATCATCCGCCGTAATCTCCACCAGGGAGTCATCTTCCATCTGGATGAACATGGTGCGCTGCAAGGGATTGAGCTTGCGCACCCGCCCCGTGCCTTGCTTGCTGAGCACCGTGCTCCCGACTTTGGGCATTTGGGAACGCGCATCTTCGTAAATGTCGTTTTCGTAAGACAGGCAGCACAACAAACGCCCGCAAACGCCTGAAATTTCGGTCGGATTCAGGGGCAAGTTTTGCGACTTTGCCATCTTGATCGAGACCGGCGCGAACTCGCGCAGCCAGGATGAACAACAGAGGCGGCGGCCGCACTTCCCGACGCCATCTAAAAACTTGGCCTGATCGCGCACGCCGATCTGGCGCATTTCGATGCGGCAGCGGAAGACGCGCGCCAGGTCACGCACCAGGGCGCGAAAATCAATGCGCTTGTCCGCGGTGAAGTAGATGATCAGGCGCCCGCCATCAAAGTTATATTCGGTGCGCACCACCTTGATGGGCAAGTTGTGTTCGAGCGCCTTTTGGCGAGCGCGCGTCAAGGCATCGGCCTCGCGCTGGCGATAAAGCTCCCGTTCCACCATGTCCCAGGCCGTGGCGCGCCGCACCACCTGTTTCAAGCCGCCGCCCAGCTCACTGCTGGGCACATCGCCCGGCGGCAAGACGACATAGCCGACTTCACGGCCACGCGCCGTATCCACAACGACATATTCACCGGCGCGCAGGTCTGAAAAACGCGTCGGATCGAAATAATAGACTTTGGTCACGGGCCGAAAACTGACACCAACAACGGTTGGCATAATCATTGCTCCCGGTGAACTTACGATCCACCCTGCGAATCCAGCCAGGGGATCATTTAATGGGTTGAAAAACGTGGCAGGCGCAGCAACAACACATCCAGCGCCAGGCGCACGTTGACATTGCCTTCCAGCAACTGCGCCGTGCTCACCACCCTTTGCAGGCAGGCGCGCGTTTGCGCTAACGGGACGCGCTGCGCCTGTTCGGCTAACAACGCGATCCGATCGACATTGATGACCTGCGCGTCGGCGCCGTGCTGGCAAAGCCAAACGTCGCGCCACCAGCTCTGCCAGGTGCGCAAGACCGCATCCACCTGGTCAGCGTGAGCAGCCAGGTTGGCCGCGTAAGCCAGGCGCTCGACGCGGCTGGCCGTCAGGAGGCCGGCCAGGTCGTCGAGCTGCTGGCCGCGCTGTTCCCAGGCCGTACGATCTATGGCTAATTGCCTCGCATACCCCAAGCGGCCGCTGCTCAGCCGTGCGAACAGGGAGGCCTGCGCCGGCGCAAGATCGAAGCGCGCGCGTAAGTCCTGCTCGATCTGTTCATGCGCCAGCGGCCGCAGGCTAATCACCTGGCAGCGCGAGAGGATGGTCGGCAACAGCGCTTCGCGGCGCTCAGTCAACAAAATGATGACCACCGTGGCGGGCGGCTCCTCCAGCGTTTTGAGCAGCGCGTTGGCCGCGGCCGGCGTCGCCAGGTGCATATTTTCGATAATGAAAACCTTGCGTTGTCCGGCCAGGGGAGACAGGGCGGCTTCACGCACGACACTGTCACGAATCAGCTCGACGCTGAGGACGCTTGCCTCGGCCGCCGGCGCGATCAAGCGCAGATCGGGATGAAAACCGCCCGCGGTCTTGCGGCACGCCGCGCACGCTTCGCACGGTCGCGCCAGCGGATCGTCGGCCGTGCACAGCAGCGCGCGGGCAAAACCGAGCGCCAACGTCATTTTGCCGACGTTGGCCGGGCCTAAAATGCAGTAGGCATGTCGCACCTGGTTGCTGACCAGCGTCTGGCGCAACCATTGTACAGCCCAATCGTGTCCAATCACGTTGTGCATGGTAACTTAGTCAGGAAGGTTACATTTTATCGCTGCGCTAAGATACCACAGTCACCCGCGGATGTCAAGCGTTTTATCGTCCGCGCTTACGTATGCCCTTTGACAAAAAAATAAGGTAGTGGTATCCTGGCCAGGATACGATGGGTT
>DAISHS010000003.1:0-38330 GCA_036822415.1 Chloroflexota bacterium | reverse complement strand
TTTCGAGGGCGGCCGCTGAGTAATTGGTGGACCTTCATCGGCGCCTTCGATGAAGCGATGGCGGCCGGCCTGGGTTTGACCCTGGCGGCTGCCAGCGGCGCTCGGCGTTGATTTACCCGCCAACTCATTGCCGCGACGGCGGGCGTGGCGGAACGGAAGAATAGCATGAAAACAGTTCATGCGCAGCGCATGGCGATCATTGACCTCGGTTCCAACACCGCGCGCCTGGTGGTCATGAATGCGATTCCTGGCTTCTCATATCATCTGCAGGACGAGATTCGAGAGGTGGTGCGCCTGCGCCAGGGCATGAGCCAGAAGGGCCTCAGCCCAGAGGCCATCGAGCGCGCCCTGGTGACCTTGCGCCTCTTCAAGCGTTTCTGCGACAGCACCCACGTAGACATCATTTTGCCGACGGCCACGAGCGCCGTGCGCGAGGCGGCCAACGGCCCGGCTTTTATCGAGCAGGTGCGCCGCGAAGTGGGCCTCAATTTGCGCATCCTGAGCGGCGAGCAGGAAGCGACCTACGGCGTGCTGGGCGCGCTCAACGAAGTGGCGCTGACGCAGGGCATTGTGGTGGACATTGGCGGCGGCAGCGCGCAGATTAGCGATGTGCGTGATCGGCGTTTTGCCGTCGGCGTTTCGCTGACGCTGGGCACCCTGGCCCTGACCGAAAGGTTCATCAAGAACGACCCCATCAAACCGTCTGAATTGGAAGCGCTGCAGAGCGAGATCGGGCGCCAGCTGGACGGCGTGACCTGGTTGGGCAAAAAGAGCGGGCCGTTGATCGGCCTGGGCGGCGCGATCCGCAACCTGGCCAAGATCGAAGCCGCGCGCCTGGCCTATCCGCTCAACACGCTGCACGGCTTCACCCTGCGCCGGGCCTCGCTGGAGCAGACGATTGATCTGCTGCGCAATTTGCCCCTGGCCGAGCGCCAGGCGATTCCCGGCCTGCGCACCGATCGCGCGGACATCATCCTGCCGGGCGCGCTGGTGATTCGCGCGATCATGGAACGCCTCAAGGTCAATGAGCTAACGGTCTCCGTCAATGGGCTGCGCGAAGGGGTCTTTTTTGAGCATTTCTGGGATCATTTTTCCTATCCGGTGATCCCCGACGTACGGCGCTTCAGCGTGCTCAACATGGCGCGCACCTACAACTATCAGAAGGCGCACGCCAATCATGTGCGCTACCTGGCGCGGCGTATTTACGAGCAGCTGATCCCCCTGCACGGCTATGGCATGGCCGAGCGCGATTTGCTGGACGCGGCGTCGATCTTGCACGACATCGGCACCATCATTAGTTACCATGACCATCACAAACATTCGCAGACGCTCATCGTCAACGCCGGCCTGCCTGGCTTCAACGCGCGCGAAACCGCCTTGATTGCCCTGTTGACGCGCTTTCATCGTAAAAGCAAGCCGGAGCCGCTGGAGCTTGCCTCTTTGTTGAAAGAGGGCGATGACATCCTGCTGACGCGCCTCTCCGCCATTTTACGCCTGGCCGAATACCTCGAACGCGGCCGCAATGCGACGGTGGACGATGTGACCGTGACGTGGGGCGATGATTACCTGCGCTTGACCCTCATCGCCGATGAATACCCTGCCGTCGAAGTTTGGGATGCGCAGCGCAACGCGCTGCCGCTGGTGGAAATGGCCTTCAAGCGCCGCGCCTTGCTCGACAGCGTTGCCGCGCCGAGCGAATGGCATCATAGCGCCAGATAGGCGCGCGGCGCAACAAAAAGCAGCGGACAGACCCCGTCCGCTGCTTTTTGCTTCCCCCCGTTGGCCACAGCAACCGGCCGCAGAGGAATCCGAAGGCGGGCAGGCCCCGTCCGCCGCTTTTTGCTTTTACCCCAGCAGGCTCAGCGCTGCGCTTGCCACAGGCGGATGTTTTCTTTGATCTGCGCTTCGTGGATCAGGTCGTGTCCCGCGATGGCGCCGATCAGCGCGGCCACCGACTCCGGCCCGCGCTCGCTGTGCAGCCCCCAGCGCGCCCGCTGTTCCAGGCTCAGACCTTGCAAGAGGGCCACGTTGACCTGTTTGAGCGCGTCGATCGCGGCCAGCAGCGCCTCGGTTGCCTGGTTCGCTTCGGGCAGTTCACGCGCCCAGGCCTCCTGGTCGAAGCCGGCGATCGGGCCTTCAGGATTGGCAACAATGGCCCGGTAGCGATAGCCGTAGACGATCTCTGTTTGCACCAGGTGCGCCAGGACTTCGTTGACAGACCATTCAGCGGGCGCCGGCCGCCAATGCAACGCCGCATCCTCCAGGCCGGCCAGGATCGTGCGCAGGCGCGCGGCGAGCTGGCGCTGCGATGCGAAGGGATCGGCCTGGCCCAGGAGCGCAATCTCGTCGCGCAGCATGGGCGCGCAGTGCGCCAGGTTGACTTCGCCATAGCTGGTCTGCAGCATCGTTGCCGTTGGCGGTGCGGTCTCTGCCTCCTCGTCGCTGGCCGGAACCCCGACGGCTGGCTTGATCGGCTGCGTGTCTTCATCGCGCACCAGGATCATGCGCCGGAACGCTTCGGCCAGAGGCAGTCCGCCCTTCTCCCCGGCTTCTTTCGCCCATGCGGTGACCATCTCGGTCGGGTCCCAGTCTTCCATTTGGCTTTTGTGCTGACGCAGCGCCGCGACCTTGGACATCAGGGTGGCGCTGATGTCCACCAGGGTGTCTGATTTGCTGCTGTCGGTGACCCACACTTCGCGCACGCGATGCGGCTCGTAGCCCGCGGCCAGGAGATCAGGAAACGCCAACGGCATGGAGACCGTGGGGAAAACCGCTTCCACGGTTGCGACGGCCGCGGCGCGGTGATCCGGGTGGTTGATGTAAAAGTTGCCGTAGAAGAAGGCCGCCGGATCGCCGCAGACAACCACGTCGGGCCGGTACTGACGCATCACCCGCACCAGGTCTTTACGCAGATCGAGGGTTGGCTGCAAAGTGCCGTCATCATAGCCCAGGAAAACCACCTCGTTGACGCCACATTCACGGGCCGCGGCGCGTTGTTCGTCCTCGCGCAGGGCGGCCAGGCGCGCTTTCGTCATGCCTTCGACGTGACTGCCAGAGTTGCCGCTGGTAATCAGCACGTAGATCACTTCCGCGCCGGCCTGGCTCCAGGCCGCCGCCGTGCCGCCGACGCTAAAATCGGGATCGTCCGGGTGAGCGTAGATGACCAGCGCGCGCTTGGGAACGGGCGGTTTTGTATCCATCTGATTCATGGTGTTTTTCTCTTCGTCCTCTCGTAGCAAGTTGGTTTGTTGATTTCAGGCCGGTATGCCAAAGGCCAGCTCGTAAATGATGGCCGCGGTGTCGGGAAGGTTGAAGAAACGTACGGTTTCGAGATCATAGAAAGCGCCGATGCCAGTGCAGCCAACGCCCAGGGCGTGCGCGGCCAGGTAAGCGGCTTCGGCGCGCAGGCCCGCTTCCAGGTGAAGTTGACGGTAAACCCGATCTCCGCACTGACCGACCAGGTCGCTGAGGTTGGCAGCGAAGAAGATCACCGCGCCGGCTTCGCCGCAGAAAGCCTGGTCAAGCGACAGGTGCATCGCCCATTCTGACAGGTTGCCTGCACGCACCAGGGCGAGGCCGCGCCGGCCGGCATCGTAACGGTAAGCGCCTGCGGGCACGCCTTCCACTTGATTGACAATCAGGTAAAGCTCCAACGCGCAGCTCGCGCAATCCGTGGCATAGATGACGTCGAGGGCCTGAATGAGCGCGCTGAAGGTATCTTTGGGCACGGGCGCGGGCCTGAACTGGCGTGACGAGCGACGCCCCAAGAGCGATTGGCAGAGGGAGACCGGCGCGGCGGGACTGACCAGGGGCAACGGCGCCAACCACGACGGCTCCCCGACCTGGTCTTCAGTCAAGGGCGCGACGGCGCAGGCGCGCAAGACCTGAATCTGCGCCGGCTCGCGCAGCCTGGTGGCGTCAGCCGCCGGCAAGATGGCATCCACGGCGCTGCTAGCCAAAATGTGCAGCGAGGATTCAAGGGTAAGGGGCGCGGGTTGGTCAAGCGCCCCCCGCAGCGGCGGCCGATTCATCTGTCCGGCGCGCACTGCCACCAGAATCTGCACCGCTTCTTGCGCCGATGTCAGTCCGAGCAGGCGATTGACCGGCTCGTCCAAGAAGTGGTAGACGACGGTGGCGGTGTAGCCCAGCGCTGCGGTCACCAGGGCCACATTGCCCGCCAGATGTCCGCAGTCCTGCAAGCAGTAGCGGTAGGCGCGCGGCCCGTACTTCCACGCGGTGCGCCACCATAAACTAGAGATGGCAAAGACCGCATCCGCTTCGGCCACGGCCGGCAGGTCGGCCGCAGCCTCCGCCAGCCAGGCGATCCAATCGGCCGGGCGCAGCCGCTCGAGCGCGTGCTCACCGGGCGCGTAGTGATAGACGCCGTTGTGCGCGCCGGTGACGCCGCGCAGCGCCACATACAGCTCGGCCGGGTACAGCGCGCCAGCCGAAGGCGCGGCGCGCAGCGTCAGCGTTGTGTCGGGCAGCGCTTGCTGCGCGGTGGGGCCATAGGCATAGTAGCACAGGCGTGAGAGCGTCTCCAGATTCCAGGGGGCAGGCGTGGGCTTTGGCTTGCTCGGCTGCGGCCACCAATGCTGCAAAACGTCCAGGGTGTCAGGGAAGGTGCAGTCAATCTGCTCGGTCAAAGCCAGGCGGGCGGCGCCGGCATAGAGCTTGTAGATGGATGGTTGGCGGCTCCAATCCACGTCGGCGCTGACGTTTTGCATGCGGCTGGCCGTTTGCGCCGTCTCCGCGTGATAGCGCAGGGTCAAGGGCTGGCGGCTGCCGGTGCGCGTTCGTTCGTCATCGTGCCCGCGGGTGGCAGGTGGTTTGCGTCGCTGTCGGGAGAGCCAGGCTTGCCACATAGAATCCTCCATCCAGAGTGTTTACGCGCGATCGGCTTGATTGTAGCACATCGGGCTTAAGCCGTATACTTGCAACCGGCCGCACATGATGCGAATTCGCGCAACCCTGCGCCTGCAAACCTACGCCCTGGCGCCCATACCCTGCGGACGCGTCGAACAGCACTGGGTCTGTCAGTGCTGGTTAAGCGGTTGTTTTTCATCGGCTTCGATGGCGGCAGGGACGGTAGAAGTACGGCGGTGTACGTGAGCGGCGAGCCTGAATGGGCGCAGCGTGCTGCGTATTCGCAGCGTGCTCTCAGCGTGCTGCGCGTTGTTCGCAGCGTGGACAAAGGCCCCGTGGGGACATGAACGCTTCATCTACGACCCAATCACAACCACGGCATGTGGCTAAACGGCGCAGGTGTCGGCCGCGGTCGGGGAGTGGACGGATGTAAACTCGCTCACGGTCATCGTTGGCGACAAGTGCTTGAAACTGATCCTGGTTGAGCGTTATCATTTTTTCCTTCACCCTCCTTCTTCACCTTCGTTGCCTGAATCGCGTCTTGCGTTCGTGACGCTGCTCAGGCTCAGAAGACCTGAGTGTAGATGCTTTTGCTCCTGGCTTCAGCAATCTTGCTGCCAATTGTTCCGTCAACGCCTGTCCGCCGACGGAGAGACGCCCGCCCATCAGTCATCTGACGCCTGGCAAAGATCGCTTCCCCCCAATTCGTAACATACTTGCGGTGATTTGTACAATTGACATCCTATCAGAAGTCAGGTAAAATGACATCAACTTCGTTTGCTAAGACACGGTGTGTGTAAAGCAAGCCCTGAAACATCCCAAATCGCTGTATTCTCTACGTCCAAGAAGGAGAATCAACTCATGACCCATGTGATTTTTGACCTCTGTATACGCGACGGTGCCTGTGCAGAAGTCTGCCCGGTGGAGTGCATCGTTCCCGGCCAGCCCGAAGACGAGTGGCCGTGGTATTACATTGACCCCGACACCTGTATTGACTGCGGCGCCTGCGTGCCAGAGTGTCCGGTTGATGCCATTCGCCCTGAAGAGGATCTGGAGCCACAGTATTTTGCCTCCACGGAGATCAACGCCAGGTATTTCGCGGATGGCCCTGGCTACCCCAAGTGATTGCTCACCCTTTGAGCTAAGGTCGAGAATTAGATCAAGGACCTCTGCCTGTCAGCAGGGGTTCTTTTTTAGCAACCTATGAACGAACATCAACCTCAACGTGCGCTTGTGATCATGGCGCATCCTGATGACCCTGAGTTCTTCTGCGGCGGCACGGTTGCCCTTTGGGCGCGCGCAGGCTGTGAGGTGACCTACGTCATCATCACCCGCGGCGATAAGGGCAGCGATGCGCCCGACATGACCCCCGAACGTCTGACCGCCCTGCGCATGACTGAACAACGGGCGGCCGCGGCCCTTCTTGGCGTCAAGGAAGTGGTTTTCCTTGATTATCACGACGGCGAGCTTTACCCCGATATGCGCCTGCGTGAAGACCTGGTGCGGCAAATTCGCCTGCACCGACCTGACACCGTTATCTTACCTGATCCGACTACCTATTACGTCGGCGATTCTCGCATCAACCACCCTGATCATCGCGCGGCTGGTGAAGCAGCCCTGGCGGCTGTCTTCCCGATTGCGCGCGGGCGCCTCAATTTCCCATCGCATGAGGCCAACGGCCTGGCGCCGCATACGGTCAATCATGTTTTTGTGGCCGGACCGCATGAAAGCAATCACGAGGTGGACATCACGGCGGTGTTCGACCTCAAGATTGCCGCCATTCTTGCCCATCAAAGCCAAATTGCGGACCCAGCCGGCCTGGCGGCGCGCCTCCGTGAACGAGCGCTTACGACAACAGCGGATGGACGCGCCATGTATCGTGAGTTATTTCGCTGGATGAAGTTGACGTAAATGTTTGCGTACTTACTTCTCTAGCCTCACTTTTGGGTACTCACTGTTTCGCACTCAACGAGGAGACTAAACGATGTCTGATGTTGCCTATCGAATTGAAAAAGACTCACTGGGGGAGATGAAAGTCCCGGCCAACGCCTTGTACGGCGCGCAAACGCAGCGCGCGGTGCTCAACTTCCCTATCAGCGGTATGCGACCCTACCCGGCGTTTGTCTGGTCCATGGTCGCCATCAAGCGGTCGGCTGCGGTTGTCAATCAGCGGCTGGGCCTGCTGGACGCAGAGCGGGCGCAGGTCATCATTCAGGCGGCGGACGAGGCCCTGGCTGGCCAGCTCAATGAGCATTTTGTCGTGGATCCCTTCCAGGCTGGCGCCGGTACGTCGCACAATATGAATATCAACGAGGTCCTGTCCAACCGCGCCAATCAGCTGCTTGGCTTCGATCTGACCGATCCCAAAAAGCCGGTCAATCCCAACGATCATGTCAACATGGCCCAGTCCACCAACGATACGATTCCCACGGCCATTCGCTTAGGCGCCCTTTGGCGTCTGCCGGAGTTGGTCAAGGCCCTGGATGATTTGGCCGCGGCCCTGCGCCAGAAGTCGGCTGAATTTGATGACATCGTCAAGTCGGGCCGCACCCATTTGCAGGACGCGGTGCCGGTGCGCATGGGCCAGGAATTTGGCGCTTACGCCTGCGCCGTCGAGCGCGGCCGCGAGAAAATCATGCTGGCCGCGGAGCCGCTGCGACGTTTGGGCATTGGCGGCACCGCCACGGGCACCGGCCTCAACGCCCATCCTGCCTATCATGCCGAGATGGTGGCTACGCTCAGCGAGCTGCTAGGCCAGCCGCTTTTCACCTCCGACAACTTGTTCGAGTCAATGCAGAGCATGGGCGATAACGTCTTCTTCAGCGGCGCGCTGCGCACCGTGGCGCAGGACCTGATTCGCATCGCCAATGACTTCCGCCTGCTCTCCTCCGGCCCTACCACCGGCCTGGATGAGATTCGCCTGCCGGCCGTGCAGCCCGGCTCCAGCATCATGCCAGGCAAGGTGAACCCGGTCCTGGCCGAAATGCTCGACATGTCCATGTTCCATGTGCTGGGCTGTGATCTGACGATTACTCTGGCCGCGCAGGCCGGTCAGCTGGAGCTGAACGTGATGATGCCGATTATTGCGCACAACCTCTTCGAGATGATGCACGTGATGATCGGCGCAGTCAATGCCTTTGCCAGCAAGTGCGTCGTTGGCATCACCGCGAACCGCGAGAAGGCCCTGGGCTGGCTGGCGAAGAACGCCATCCTGGTCACGGCGCTCAACCCCGTCATTGGCTATTTGAACGGCGCCGCGGTGGCCAAGGAATCGTTGGCGACCAACCGCGCCATCAAAGACGTGGTGGTTGCCAAAGGCCTGCTGACCGCCGAACAGGCCGATGAACTGTTGGATGCGCGCAAGATGACCGAAGGCGGCATCCAGGGCGCCGGCGGCGGCGGGGGCTGACAAGCCGTCAGGCATCGCAGCCGACGAAGAGAGGTATTGGGCATCCGGCGCAAACGCCCCGGATGCCCTGAACGCTATTTTTCCCATGCTGATGATATGGCGACAGCCTGAGGCCGCCAGTCAAACCGACTCAGGATGCCGCCGCCATGACAACGGCTTTTTGTTCCGACCCCACACGGCTGCGCCGGCTCGACAGGGCAAGCAACGGCTTGCAGGAGGAGCGCTATGACCGACTGGCTCGTTAGTCTGAATGATTGGGGAACCCAGTTCCTGTTGGCGTTGCAGCAGCTGCGCACGCCGGCCCTGAACGCTTTTTTTCGCTTCATCACCGATCTCCACGGCGACAATTTTTACCTTTTCATCTTCCCGCTCCTCTACTGGTGCCTGGACAAGCGTTTGGCAACGCGCCTGGCTTATCTTTTCTTCTTTGGCTATGACTTCAGCAATGGCTTTTTGAAAGACCTCCTGCACACCCCGCGTCCGTCCGATCCACGGCTGCAGGTCCTGGTTACGGAAACCAGCTACGCATTTCCTAGCGGTCACGCGCAAGGGAGCCTGATCTTCTGGGGCTATCTGGCGCTGGCCGTGCGTCGCGTCTGGTTCTGGATCGCGGCGGTAGTCCTGGTCCTGTTGATTTCGTTCTCGCGCCTTTACCTCGGCATCCATTTTCCGCAGGATGTCGTGGGCGGGCTGCTGATCGGACTTGTCGTCTTAGTCCTGTTCACCTGGCTGGAGCCGCGCATTTCTCCCATCGTTGCGCGCTGGCCCTGGTTGCAGCAGATCGCGGTCGGCGCGCTGCTGCCGCTGCTGATCTTCTTCGCGGCCCGCAGTGACGCCAGCGCCCGCGCCCTGGGCCTCCTCTGCGGAGCCGGCATCGCCCTGCCCCTGGAGGCTCGCAACGTCCGTTTTGCCGTGGGCGGATCGTTCGTGCAGCGGCTCTTGCGCTTCCTGGTCGGTTTCGTCGTCGTTTTGATTTTCTACCTGGGGCTGAGCGCGCTGCTGCCCCGCACCGACATCATGCGCTTCATTCGCTACACCATCGTGGGCATCGCGATGCTCTGGCTGGCGCCCTGGCTTAGCGTGAGCCTGGGATTGGCCTCCCGTGAAAAGGCATAGGAGCATCTAAATGACACGTCCTTTGCACATCGTCTGGTTGGGAGTCAAAGCAACGTATGAGGAACTGCTGCTCTTGGGGATGCTCAGCCTGCTCGTTTGGCTGTGCTGGCTCTTGATCATTCCTGGCCCGCCGGCCACGGCAGCCCTTTTCTACGTTGCCCATCGCGTGGCCACCGAGCGCAGCGTCAACTTCAATTTGTTCAAAGAAGGCTTTCGCCGCTATTTCGTCCGCAGCTGGATCATCGGCGGGATCAGCCTGGCCTTCCTGCTCCTCTTCGTGTCCAGCTTTTTCTTCTACCTGTCGCTGCCAGCGCAATTTCCCCAATGGATGCAGGCCTTGTCGGTGGTCATGCTCTATCTGCTGATTTGCTGGCTTGCCATCCAACTTTATCTTTTTCCCGTGCTCGTGGCGCAGAATTTGAGCCTGGGCCGGCTATTTCGTAATGCGTTCTTCCTGGCTTTTGCCAGTCCCTTGTTCACCGGCGTTCTGCTCCTGGCGTTGACATTGATTGTGATTTTGTCTGCCTTGACTACGATTTTACTGTTTGGAATTGCGCCTGCGTTGATTGCCGTCATCTGCAGCCTGGCGCTGCAAGATCGCCTGGATTTCTTTCGCGCCAAATCCAAGTCCCATGCGGATGCGTCTTCGTGAGCCTGCGAGCACACGCTCATGCGAGGTAGATCGCACGCGCTTTTTCATGAGCGCCTTTATTTGAACTCTGGCATTTTCTTGCCAATTCCTTGCACTGGTGTATAATTTTTCTTTGTCGGCAAAAATAGAGGCTTGGGCGACACCGATGATTGCCCAAAACAGCCTTGCCTCAAGCAAGGCGAATTGGTTGAATTTGTTTTGCACAATACTCGGATGCTCTGGCGTCAAGCACATTCGGGTACCATTCGCAAGCGGCAACCCTTGACAGCAGGTTGCCCACGTGGCGCAATGCAATAAATCCATGTAGTTTCAAAGAGGAAAGGGATTATCATGAGTAAGAAATGGGTCTACCTGTTCAGCGAGGTAGACGAGGCCGAGAAGTATGTCGGCGGCAATTGGGATGGCGTTCGCTCGCTTTTGGGCGGTAAAGGCGCCGGTTTGGCGGACATGAACCGCGGTAAGTTGCCTGTGCCGCCTGGCTTCACCGTCACCACCGAGGCCTGTAATGCTTACCTCGCCGCGGGTGAACAATTCCCCGAAGGCATGTGGCAGCAGGAACTCGACGCCATGAAGGCTACGGAAGCGGCGACAGGCAAGGGCTTCGGCGATCCTGCCAACCCGCTGCTGGTTTCCTGCCGCTCCGGCGCCAAGTTCTCCATGCCAGGCATGATGGACACCGTGCTCAATATCGGTCTCAACGATGCCACCGTCGCCGGCATGATTGCTTTGACCGGCAACGAAAAGTTTGTCTACGACTCCTACCGCCGCCTGGTACAGATGTTTGGCTCGGTGGTGCTCAATGTCTCCAAAGAGAGCTTCGAGAAGGTGTTGGAAGAGTACCGCCATCGACGCGGTGTTGCCAGCGACTCTGATCTTCCTGTCGAGGACCTCAAAGCGATCACGGCCACATTCAAGGGGATTGTCAAGGAGAAGACCGGCAATGAATTTCCTGATGATCCCTACGCACAGCTCGCGCTGGCGACCGAGGCCGTGTTCAAGTCATGGAACGGCAAGCGCGCCTTCGACTACCGCAACGCCTCCAAGATCCCGCACGACCTGGGCACCGCCGTCAATATCGTGACGATGGTCTTTGGCAACATGGGCCAGGACAGCGGCACCGGCGTGCTCACGACCCGCAACGTCTCCGACGGCGTCAAGGAGATCGAGGGCGACTTCCTGATCAACGCCCAGGGCGAGGATGTGGTCTCCGGCACCCGCCAGACCATGCGCATGGCAGACATGAAGGCGGCCATGCCGGTGATGTACGAGCAGTTGGTGGAATTCTGCCATAAGCTAGAGCAGTATTACCGCGAGACCCAGGACATCGAATTCACCGTCGAGCGCGGCAAGCTGTGGATGTTACAGACTCGTAATGCCAAACGCACCGCCCAGGCGGCCATCCGCATCGCGGTGGATATGGTTGATGAGGGTTTGATCTCCAAGGCTGAAGCGGTCAAGCGCGTCATGCCTGAGCACGTGGACTTCTATCTGCACCCGCAGTTCGACGCGGCGGCCAAAAAGGCTGCGGCCGGTCGCGGCGAGCTGATTGCCGTCGGCTTGAACGTGTCGCCTGGCGCGGCCGTTGGTCAGATCGTCTTCGACGCTGACACCGCTGAGCGTTGGGCCAAGGAAGCGAAAAAGGCCGTGATTATGGTGCGCCCTGAGACGACGCCCAACGACGTGCACGGCATGTTGGCAGCCAAGGGCATTCTCACCAGCCGCGGTGGCCGCACCAGCCACGCCGCCCTGGTGGCGCGCCAGTTTGGCATCCCGGCGGTGGTCGGCGTGGCCGCCATGGAAGTGAACGTCGAAGAGCGCAAGGCGACGGTCAACGGCGTTGTGTACAACGAAGGCGACTGGGCTTCGCTTGACGGCACGACCGGCGAAATTTTTGCCGGCAAGATCGCGACCAAGCAGCCTGACATCGAGGATCCTTACCTGATCAAGTTGCTCAGCTGGGCCGACGAGATCCGCACCCTGGGGGTCTGGGCCAACGCCGATTACCCGCGCGACGCTGAACGCGCCCGGCGGTTTGGCGCCGAGGGCATCGGCCTGACCCGCACCGAGCATATGTTCTTCGAGACCGAGCGCTTGCCCGTGGTCCAGCGCATGATCCTGGCCAAGAGCGAAACTGAGCGCGACGCGGCCCTGGCCATTTTGCTGCCTTACCAGCGCAGCGACTTCGACGGCCTTTTCCGTGCCATGAACGGCCTGCCGGTCACCATTCGCCTGATTGACCCGCCCATGCACGAGTTCCTGCCCTCACAGGAAGATTTGCTGGTCGAGGTGACCGAACTGCGCTTCACCAAGCCCGGCTCGCCAGAGCTGGCCGCGAAGGAAGCGATGCTGTCGGCCGTGCAATCCATGCACGAAGCCAATCCCATGCTGGGCCTGCGCGGCGTCCGCCTGGGCATTCACTTCCCCAGCCTGACCCGCATGCAGGTGCGCGCGATCTTCGAGGCGGCCTGTGACTGCGCCAGGGATGGTGTGGTGGTCAAGCCCAAGATCATGATCCCGCTGACCTCGCATATCAACGAGCTGAAGGTTCAGCAGACGGCCCTCTTGGACGAGGCCAAGAAGGTCATGGCGGAAAAGGGCATTGATATCTACTATCAGTTCGGCACGATGATTGAGATCCCGCGCGCGGCCTTGACCGCCAGCGAGGTCGCCGAGATGGCGCAGTTCTTCTCCTTCGGCACCAACGACCTAACGCAGATGACCTTCGGCATCTCGCGTGACGACGCTGAGAAGGGCTTCCTGCTGGAGTACATTGACAAGAAGATCCTGCCGGAAAATCCCTTTGCCACCCTGGACGAGAGCGGCGTTGGCGCGCTCATGGGAATGGCCGTCAAGGCCGGCCGCGCGACCCGCCCCGACCTGGAAGTCGGTATCTGCGGCGAACACGGCGGCGACCCACAGAGTATTGATCTCTGCCATCGCCTGAACTTGAACTACGTTTCCTGCTCACCGTTCCGTGTGCCGATTGCACGTTTGGCTGCGGCGCACGCGGCCCTGAAGCACGGCAAGTAATAACTAACGGCTTGTAACAGAAAGGTCCTTCAGGCCCGAAGACCTGAGGGACCTTTTTGTTATTTCAGTAGGGGCAGTGCCTTGCGCCTGCCCTGGCGCCTTGCGCCTGCCCTGGGCGACCGCAAGGGATCTGAACCTCTATAGAATCAGAAAGTAGCAATGATGAGAATCAATCGCCTGGCTCCCAAGTTTCCGCAGATCATGATCGTGCTGGCAAGCCTGCTCTGGCTCACAGCCTGCAATAGCCAGCCTCTAATACCAGCCGCCACCTTGTCGCCGCCGGCAACGGCCACGCCGGAAGTCCTGGCGCCAACGCCCGCGCCAGCCGCCACTGCGTTACCGGCGGCAACGGCCACGCCGGAAGCCCTGGCGCCAACGCCCGCGGCCAGCTCGACCTGCAAAAGCCCGGCGGCCTTGACCCCGGAACTGACGGAAGGCCCATATTTCAAGGCCAATTCCCCCGAGCGGGCGTCGCTGCTCGAGACGGGCATGGCCGGCGTCAAACTGGTGCTGACCGGAACGGTCTTCACGACCGCTTGCCAACCGGTGGCCCATGCGTTGCTCGATTTCTGGCAGGCAGATGCGAGCGGGCAATACGACAACGTGGGTTACGTTTTGCGCGGGCATCAGTTCACCGACGCGGCGGGTCATTATCAGCTAACCACGGTGGTGCCCGGCCTCTACCCCGGCCGGACAGAGCACATTCACCTCAAAGTGCAGGCGCCCGGTGGACCTGTCATCACCAGCCAGCTTTTCTTTCCAGGCGTAGCCAACAACGATTCCGACGGCATCTTCGACCCGAAAATGCTCCTGGCCGTGCAGGAGACCAGCGACGGTTTGAGCGCAACGTTCGATTTTGTCGTAAGCCCGAAATAGCGCGAGAAACGGCTATTCTATCTCAGCACTAAAAAACCGGAGGTTGAGCAAGCTCAGCCTCCGGTTTTTGCTTCACATGGTCCTGCTGCGAATTATTCGCTGACCCAGACAGCCACGCTTCCCGTGGCGCTGCCGGCCGTGGCTTCCACCAGCCAGCACCCGCTTTGCGGGAAGGTCCATCCCGAGGGGTAATCGGGATAAGGCGGTGAAATCGAATCCTCACGCGTTTGCGTCAGCACCTCGCCGCCGCCAAAGCGCTCTGCCTTGAACTGCATGACGCCCCGAAAGTCGTTCTGCGGCAGCCATAGAATTCTGATCGGATCATTGACCTTGAAGGTCATCTCATAGGAACGAATGCAGAACGCGCCGCCGCAAGCCTGATAGCTTTCCAGCGCAGCCAGCGGACACGCGGCTTGTTCGAGCGGCTGAGAGAGGTCCAGATCGGATGGAATGCCCTCGAAAACCCGCCCGGCGGCGGCCGTTGTCGGCGCGACAGCCTGGCTCGGTGGGGCCAGGGCCGGCGTACTACATGCGGCCAGCGCGCTCATCAGAATTGTCAGTAATAATCCCAGTGCAACGATACGCTTCATCACAATGCCTCCCTGTAACGCCAACCGTTCTGCTCCGGCCGGTTATGGCGCGCTGGCGTTTGCCTTGAATCTACTGGCCCCAAGCCGCCGCCACGATTTGCACGTCAGCAATGTTGACCACACTGTCGTGGTTTTGGTCAAAGTCTGCTTCGAAGTAGCCAAGCGTCGTTTGATCTAGCCAGGCTTGCGCGGTCAGGGCAATGTCCATGACATCAATCAACCCGCCTGAACAGTTCACGTCGCTCAGACGGCAAGCGCCGTTAGGATCAGGCCCGCCCACGGTGGAGAACCGGTTAGCCGTAGTCCAGTCGCTGGCGCCGCAGGCGTTGACCGCCCGCGCTCGCCAGTGCAGCACGCGTGAGGTGTGCAGCAGGGGCGATACAGCCCAGCTCGTGCCATATTGCCCGTTGGGGCTGACCACCAGGGCCGTGAAGTTGCGATCCTCTGCCACTTGGAGATCGTAGGTCGTCGCGTTCGTGACCGCCGTCCAGCTCATGCTGGTATTGAGCGGCACGTTGACCGCGTTGTTGGCCGGCGCGCTCAGCGTGGTGGTTGCGGGCGCGGCGCTGACCACCTGCAAAGGCACCGTTGTGGTCTGCGTGCTGCTGCCATCGTCGCCTTGCACGGTGATGGTGTAACTGCCAGGAGGCACGGCGCCGCTCACGCTCAGGGTCAATTGTGAATTGCCTGGCACAACGACCGGGTTCGGGCTAAACTGGGCGGTTACGCCGGCCGGTAGATTCAGCGCGCTCAGGGTGACGCTGCCGGTGTAACCATTGACGCCCTGCAGATTGAGCTGGTACGTTGCATCACCGGCGCCACAGGTTGACGCGGTCGGCGTCGTACTTTGAACTGCGAAGCTCTGGCTGAAGGCATAGCACTCGTTCGTTTGGCACAGGCCCGAATCGGCGTCGCACGCCGCGCCGGACCGATAGACGTCGAAACCGCCGATTGCGCAAACCATGCCGGCGGCCGTGCCCGCGCCAAGCAGGCGCCGCGGCACGTTCAACGAGGGCCACGCGCCCCACTGCGCGCCGTCGAAGCTGTCAACCGAGCTGAGGACGCTGCCGGTCGAGGCAAAACCGCCGCCCAACGTCAGCAGCCGATTGCCGGCCACGGCCCCGGCCGCCAGGTTGCGGTCGGTCGTCATGGTCGCGGCTTGAGTTGACCAGGTATTGTTGCTGGGGTTGTAGGCAAAGACGGTATTCAGGGCCGGCGCCGCGTTGTTGGCATCGCCGCCGACCACCAGAAAAAGCCCGTTGGCGAAGAAGCCTACGGCGCCGTAGCGCGCAGCGGGCAGGTTGGCAAGCGCCGTCCAGACGTTGGTCGTGGCATTGTAGACGTAGGCCTTGTTGCTGATTGCGGTGCTGGTGCTGGTGCCGCTCACCCCGCCGGCGACATAAACCAGGTTGTTGGCCTCATCGCACGCCACTGCCTGCAGAACGGGCACCGGTGAGCCGGGGTAGTTGGCGCCGACGCTCCAGCTATTCGTGCTGATGGTGTAAATCCACAACGTCGCCAGGAACGTTGGCGCCTGGTAGGTGCCGCCCTGGCCGTTGGGAACATAGATTTTGCCGTTCATGGCGCAGCCGCTTAGATCGCGCGCGGCCGTGGGCAAACTGGCCCCGGTTGCCCAGGAATCGCTGTTGGGGTCATAAATTTCGACGACGTTCGACACCACATAATCGGTGCCGCTGCGCGCTTCACCGCCAATCGCCCAAATGCGGCTGCCATCGCCCACCACCGCCAGGCGATCGCGCCCGGTGGGTAGCGGCGCTTTGAGGGTCCACACGCCCTGCACCGTGTTTGGATTGACGCCTTGATTGATAACACCTTGATTGATAACACCTTCATTGGCGCTGGCCATCGGCGTCACAAGCGCGCCCAATAAACAGGCAATCATCAACCACCATACCCTGGGTCGTTGTCGAATCACAGCGGCACCTCCACTCGCGGATAATTTCTTGGCGTGGGAACTTTTGGCTTCTCAGTGTAGCACACGTTACATCGAACGGCAACTTCGCACAGATCGTGCTGAAAGGATAGGCAGAAATGGTACGGCAGGAAGTAAGATTACTTCCTGTATGACAGAACCCGAGCTCTGTTGAGAAACCCGGGTTCTCTCTTACGCGCAAGGCGTCACGCGGGATGCTGCTTCCAGGTTAAGGGGTTACGTTGAACTCAGCCGTGGCTTTGATTGCGCCATCGGGCGTGGAGGCGATCCAGGTCAGCGCGGATTCGCTGATGGCCGCGCCGTTGGGCCACGCCGCCGGCGCCGTCACGCTGATGTCGAAGGCGCCGAATCCACCTACCACCGTCGTGGCGTAAACCTGGGTTGCGTCGAAGCTGACAGTCGCCGACGCCAGGTAGATGTTGACTTTTTTGCCCAGAGGCCAGTTCTCGCCGTGCAGTTTGACCGCAGTTTGCAGGCCGCCGCTGGTCGGCTCCGCCTGGAGGGTCGGCGTCAGTTTGCTATCGCTGGGCGGCGCGGCGCTCTTGAGTGACAGATAAACCTCATTGGCCCAGGCCAGCAGCGTGTTGATGTCAGCATCGGTCGCTTTGGCCTGCCCCCGCCCCTTGAAGGCCAGCGTTTGCCGCATGGCATCGGCCTGCGCCGGGTCTTTCATCTGGTAATCAATTGGCCCGAGCTGAGAAAGCCAGGCCAGCAGTTGCGTTTGTTGGGCGGCATCCAGGCTCGCACGCAGCGCGCCTTGCCCCTGGTTGCTCTTGCAGCTCGAACCGGTGACCGCGCCGGCCGCGGTGATGCTTAGATCATCGCAGAAACCGGCAATGCCGCCTTCGCGGTGCCAGACGAACACAGTTTCAGTCGGCGGCGCCGGCAACGCCAGCGTTCCATCCTGATTTGTGCGCACCTCATACAGTTGGCCCCCCACCTCGATCGTCACGCGGAAGCCAGGCACCAGGGCTTCGGTGCAGGCTGTGTCTGCCTTTTCGATTTCCAGGCAGCCGTTGCGCCATGTCACCGGCTCGACCGCCACAACCCTGGCCTCGGACTCTGCTTTCCCCAGACTGACGATCAGCGCTTGTTGCGCGGCCTTTACCGCGGGGTTGATCGTGGCGGCGACAGCCGGCCGCACCACCGAGCCGTTCATGTTGGTTCGATACTCATACGCCTGGCCGTTGATTTCCAGCATCACCTGATAGCCCGGCACGATGGCCTGCGTGCACACCTCGCCTGCCTGTTCAAGTTCCAGGCAGCCATTGCGCCACTGCATCGGTTTTACATCCGTGATCTTGATATCGGCCTCTGATACGCCCAGCGCCGCCGCCAGTGTCTGTCGCGCCAGGGTCGCCGCCGCCGGCGTGACCCCTTGATCGCTGGTGGGCGTCTGTTTCTCAGGCGCCGCCGTCGGCATGTCACGCACCGTGGTGGCTTGCGGCGCGCAGGCGCTCAGCATCAGAGCGATCAGCAAGATCACCAACGCAGCCAACCCATCTCGTTCGTTGATTCGCCTCATCATGAATCCCTCCCTTTATTTTGCGGCGCCGAGCGACCGAAGTCGCCGCAACACGCCTGCAGCCGGCCCTGCACCGACTGTGTTCGCCTGTCCAAACAGACTTTGCGCCCGCCCCGTGCTTGCAACCGCCAGCAGAGTGCATGAGCAAAATTTCCTGCGCACAAAAAGTCGAAGCATGTGCGCTGCCGGCGCAGCACGCTTCGATTGGCTGCATTATGCCCGCGGGCGACGCGGCCGGCATCCGATACGCCCATGATCTTCTCTACGCCAAATGGCGGATTGGATCGCCGCGGTTGTCAACGGCAACTAGCAATCAACCACAAGTTGTGCTATGATACTTTCATACCTGGCGCGAGTTTACCACAAAATAAAAGTAAACTCCAAAAGCACCGGCAATTCCCACACAGGCCGGCGCGGAGCAGCGCCGCGTGACCAATCATGGCAGGAGTCATCATCGTGCTCAAGAGCGAACTGGTTGCTTACCTTGATACTTTTCTACGCATCAACGAAGTCAACGACTATGGTTTGCAGGGTTTGCAGGTCGAGGCTGGCGGCGCTGAGGTGACGACGGTTGCCTTTAGCACCGATTCGGCCCTGCCCTGCATCGAGAGCGCGCAGCAGGCCGGCGCGCAGATGCTGATCGTGCACCACGGCCTGTTTTGGGGGCATGAGCAGCGGCTGCGCGGCCCCTTTGGCGCACGGGTGCGCCGCTTGTTCGAGGCCGGCCTCTCGCTTTACGGGGCGCACCTGGCGCTCGACGCCCATTCGGAGGTAGGTAATAATGCCGAATTGGCGCGGCTGTTGGGCATCCAGGTGACGCGCTGGTGGGGCGAGGCCAAAGGGACCCCCATTGGCGTCTTGGGCGCAGCCCCGGCCGGGTTGACGCTGGCCGATCTGACCGTGCAGGTCAGCACGCGCTTGCACACCACGCCGCGCGTGCAAGCCTTTGGCCCGCCGCAGGTGCGCCAGGTCGCCATTGTCTCCGGTTCCGGCGTCTCGTTTGCCCCTGAGGCGCAAGCCCTGGGCGCGGACACCTTCTTGACCGGCGAGACATCGCACACTGATTTCTACGCCGCGCAGGACCTGGGGATCAATCTGATCTATGCCGGGCACTATGCCACTGAAACCGTTGGTCTGCAGGCCCTCGCCCGCCATCTGGCTGCCCGCTTTCCTGTGCAGACCGTCTGGCTCGACCATCCAACCGGGCTGTAGCGGCGGCTTACGCCAACCCCTGGAACCCTTTGACTGCTTGAGAAGCCAGTGAGTTTGAGATTTTTACGTTCTTCGGCTATAATCGCGAGCAGTGGACAATAATCAATGTTGCCGGGAGGTCTGATAGCGGTGTGACATCACCCGAGATTGAAGTCTTATTGGCTCGTGTGGGGCTGGAGCGTGCGCCGCAGCCGCGGGTGGCGCCGGTGATTCTGTCGGCTGATTTTCAATTAGTCCGTTGGCGTCTCCTGAACTTGCAACGACACTACCAGGTGCAAAACCCGACCGAGCTGGCCGAGAAGGCCTGTGCATTGGCCAACGCGCACGCCGATGCCTCAACGCTCTCTGCGATGTGGAAAGACCTGGCTGAGTGGCAAGAACTGGAACAACGGGCTGTCTCACTGTGGCAGCGGCTCTATACGCATTGAATCATTGTTATGCATGTCGTCATGGTTTCCAAGGCGGTGGTGGTTGGCGCCTATCAGCGCAAGCTGGAAGAGCTGGCCCAACTGCCTGGACTGCGCCTGACTGTTCTGGCGCCGCCGAGCTGGCGCGATAGCCGCGGTTACACACGGCTGGAACGGGCGCATGTCGAAGGGTATCAGCTGCTGGAAACGCCCCTCGCGTTCAATGGGCATTTCCATATTCATTTTTATCCGCGCCTGGCCGCGCACCTGCGCACCTTGCGCCCCGATTTGATTCACATAGATGAAGAACCGTGCAACCTGGCTACGCTTCAGGGCGTCTGGTTGGCGCAGCAGGGCGGCGCGCCGGCCTGTTTCTTCACCTGGCAGAATTTGTATCGCGCCTACCCGCCGCCGTTTCGTTGGTTCGAGACGTATGTTTTTCGCCACGTCAGCCACGCCCTGGCTGGCAACGCCGAAGCGATTGACATCCTGCGCCGCAAAGGCTATTCGGGGCCAGTGACCCTGGCGCCGCAGTTTGGGGTAGACCCCGAAATTTTTCGACCGTTTGTTCGCCCTCCCTCCGCCCGTTTTGTCATCGGCTATGCCGGCGGCTTAGTGCCTGAGAAAGGGGTTGATTTATTGCTGAAAGCGGTCGCGGGGTTGCCCGACAGCGAGGTGCGCCTGGCTGGCAGCGGTGGGCAACAGCCTGCCCTGGCCGCCCTGGCGCAGCAGTTGGGCCTGGGCGCACGTGTGCAGTTCATCCCGCGCCTGTCATCCCTGGCGATGCCTGATTTCTATGCCCAATTGGATGTCCTGGTGCTGCCCTCGCGCACCGCGCCCAACTGGAAAGAGCAATTTGGTCGTGTCCTCATCGAGGCTATGGCGTGCGGCGTACCGGTCGTCGGCGCCGCTAGCGGCGAAATCCCTCAAGTCATTGGTGATGCCGGTCTGGTTTTCCCGGAAGGAGATGCCCTGGCCTTACGCAACCATTTACGACGCTTGCAGCATGACCCTGCCCTGCGGCAGGAACTGGCGCTGCGGGGGCGCGCCCGCGTTTTGGCCCATTATACCCAGGCTCGCATTGCGGCTATGACCTACGCTGTTTATCAGCAAATGCTGGCTTCCGCCGCGCCAGCGACGCCCGGACTGGCCGTGGGCGTCCATTCTTGATGCTGGTTTAGACTAAAGCCTGTGCCTACCGTTGGTATCAACGCACTCTTGCTGGCGCTCGATGACACGTATCGCAGCGCCGGGGTTTCCAACTATAACGCACAGCTGCTGCGTCACCTGCCTGCTATTGCGCCCGATTTGGGCCTGGTCGCGTTTAGCGGCGACCCACGTTTTTTGCCGACTGCGGACATGACCGTGCAGCGTCCGCTCTGGTCAACCCGGCGCCCGCTGGCGCGTATTGCCTGGGAACAAAGCGGGCTGTCACTGGCCTCGCGGCGCCTCGATTTGCTGCATGGCGCCGTGTACGCCAACCCCTTGCTGGCGGCGTGCCCCACCGTCGTCACCGTGCACGATCTGACCTTTGTGCATCATGCGCAGGCGCTCAAACGGTTCAATCGGGTCTATCTGCGCCTGATCACGCGCTTGTCCGCGCGACGCGCGGCGCGCGTCATTGCGGTTTCGGAAAATACCCGCCGTGAGCTGATTGACTGGCTGGCCCTGCCGCCTGAACGGATCGTGACCGTTCCCAACGGCGTGAGCGAAGAATTTTCCCTGGCCGCGCCGGCCGCGGTCGCGGCTTTTCGCCAGCAGCGCCATCTGCCGGCCCGGTTCATCCTGTTTCTTGGCACCCTGGAGCCGCGCAAAAATGTGGCGCGGCTGATCGAAGCCTTTAGCCGTGCCCGTCTCGGCGCAGATACCTATCTGGTCATCGCTGGCAGCAAAGGCTGGTATTATGAGCAGATTTTTGCTCAGGTCGCGGCCCTCGCCCAGCGATCGTCTATTATTTTCCCGGGTTTTATCCCGGCCGAGCAATTGCCCTGGTGGTATCGGGCAGCAACCGTTTTTGTTTATCCATCCCTTTACGAGGGATTTGGTCTACCGGTATTAGAAGCCATGGCCAGCGGAACAGCCGTTATTACATCGAATACCTCATCCCTCCCCGAAGTCGTGGGCGATGCTGCCATTTTGGTGGATCCCACCGATGTGGATGCATTAGCGGCGGCGATGGTGCGCCTCCTGAACGATGAGGCGCTGCGCGCGCAGTTGAGCGCGGCCGGGGTGCGCCAGGCGGCAAAATTCTCATGGCGGCGCTGCGCCGAAGAAACCGTCGCTGTCTACCGCGCCGCCCTCGGTTCACCCCCAACGCGGGAGCGCCGCGTATGACGCCCACTCTACGTCGTCGCCTGGCGACTGTCCTCGTGGTGATGGACGTCATCTTGATCAACATCGCGTTTGGCGTAGCCTACTATCTGCGTTACGAGCTGCAATGGTTTCGCGACCTCGACCCCAGCACCTACCGCAGCTTCGACGCGTATGTGCCTTTCGCCATGATTCTAACGATCGTGCTTCTCTTCGCCTATCGCCTCGACGGCGCCTATGACATTCGACGTGATAGCAGCCTGGTCGAAGAGGCCTATCGCATTACCGCAGGCACGGCGACGGCGATCATCATCATGGTGGCGATTTCGTTCTTCACGCGCCCGCAGCTCAATTCCCGCCTGATTTACGTCTATACCGGTATTCTAATCCCGGTTTTTCTCATTCTCTCACGTATCGTCTTTCGCACCTGGCTGGCGCGCCTGCGTCGCCACGGCATCGGGGTTGATCGTATTCTGATTGTGGGGGCTGGCGAAGTGGGACGCATGGTGATGCGCAACGTGGTGGCCCAACCCGAACTAGGCTACGAGATCGTTGGTTTCCTGGACGATGATCCGAGCAAAAGCACCGCCACCCTGGGCCGTCTGCGCGGCTTGGGCACCCTCGATTGCCTGCTCGATGTCCTCAAGACCACGCCGGTGGATGAGGTTATTGTGGCCTTGCCCTGGCATGCGCACCGCAAGATCGTCCAGGTTGTGCAGCAGGTTCAGCAGGCCAACGTGCGCCCCCGTATCGTGCCAGATCTCTTTGCGCTGATGCTCGGTCGCGTGCGGCTTGACCAGCTCAATGGCATTCCCCTCATCGGCATGCAGCCGGTTGCCATTACTGGCATCAATCTGGCGGCTAAGCGCCTGATTGATGTGACGGTCAGCATCCTCGCCTTGACCGTCTCCTCGCCGCTTTGGCTGCTCGTTCCGATTTTGATCAAGCTCGATTCAACCGGCCCCGTCTTTTTCAACCAGGTGCGTATTGGTCGCAACGGGCGGCCATTCATCGTCCATAAGTTTCGCTCGATGGTGGCAAACGCCGAGCAGCAAAAAGACAGCCTGCGTGATCTGAATGAGGCGGACGGCCCGCTGTTCAAAATCAAGGAAGACCCGCGCACCACCCGCGTCGGACGTTGGCTGCGCCGCACCAGCGTGGATGAATTGCCGCAGTTTCTCAATGTGTTGAAAGGCGACATGAGCCTGGTGGGGCCGCGGCCGGCCTTGCCAGACGAAGTCGCCCAGTATGAAGAGTGGCATAAGCGGCGCCTGGATGCCGCGCCCGGCATCACCGGGCTGTCGCAGGTCTCCGGCCGCAGCCTCGTCGGCTTCGAAGAAATGGTGCTTCTCGATACATTCTACTGCGAGAACTGGTCTTTTGGGCTTGATCTGAAAATTCTCCTCAAGACGATTCCTCGCGTTATTCTTGGTGAAGGTGCATTTTAGCCTTGCTTAAAATTCTTATCGGCATGTCCGACACAGGCGGCGGTCATCGCAGCGCCGCAGAATCGTTGGCCGCTGTCATCACACAGTTGCGCGGCGACGAGGTGCAGGTCGTCATCGCCGACTTGCTCTCGAATCACACCTTTTGGCCTTTGAACCAGATGCGGCATGCCTACGCGCCGGTCGTGGCCCGAACCCCTTCGCTGTGGAAATTGAGCTGGTGGCTGCCAGAGGCGCCCTGGCGCTGGAAGTTGATTCAACAGTCGTTTCTGCCCCTGCTGCGCGGCCCGCTTGGCGGCTATTTGCGTGCACAGCAGCCCGATCTGTATGTTTCCGTCCATCCGCTCCTCAATCACGTCCCTTTGCATCTCCTACGCGCGGCCGGCAACTATTGCCCGACGGCCACCGTCGTGACTGACCTGGGCGGCGGGCATCCAACCTGGTTTTGCCCAAACATGGACCTGATCACGGTCGGCAGCCAGGCGCTGTACGACCTGGCGCTGATGCGGGGCGTGCCGCCCGCGCGCTTGCACCTGCTGGGCTTGCCGGTCAACCCACGCTTTAGCGCGCCGGGGCAGGATCAGGCCTCGCTGCGCCGTTCCCTCAACCTGGCGGAGACCCGTCCCACGGCCCTGCTCATCGGCGGCGGCGAGGGCATGGGGCCTCTGGCCGAGATTACCCGTGCGCTGGCGCAGGAACTGACCCCGTTGGGCGGGCAGGTGGTGGTCATTTGCGGGCGCAATGAAAAACTGCGGGCCGAACTGGCGGGCCAGGAGTGGCCCATTCCCGTCGCGGTGCAGGGCTTTGTCCGCAACATGTCCGAATGGATGGCGGCCAGCGACTGCGTCGTAACCAAAGCCGGCCCTGGCACCATTGTCGAAGCCTGCATTGTGGGTCGCCCGATCATGCTCAGCGACTTCATCGAAGGGCAGGAGACCGGCAATGTCACCTATGTTGTGGAGAACGGCATCGGCGCCTTCAGCCGTGAACCGGCGGAAATCGCCCGCATCGTCAGCGATTGGTTGACGCCAGGCAATCCTGGCCTGCCGGCCATGTCGGCGCGGGCCATGTCCATGGCCCGACCGCAGGCCACCCTGGACATCGCCCATGCGCTGCTCAACCTGCTGGCGACGCCGAGCCTGTACCGCGGGCGTCGCCTGCGCGTGAGCCAACAACGGCGCGCGCGTGCGCTTTCGTAGGAAGGGCAAGATGGCAAAAACAACCGCCAAACCCAAGACCGTTTTTATTTGCCAGCAGTGCGGCAATACCTCACCCAAGTGGATGGGGCGCTGCCCGGACTGCGGCGAATGGAACACGCTGGTCGAAACCACGCTGGAACCTGAACCGCCGAGTGGGCGCCGCGGCGGCCTGGCGCCGCCCAACAGCGCGCCGCAGGCCCTGCCCGATATTCCGGCTGACGGCTACACGCGCATCCCCGTGCCCATGGGCGAGCTGAGTCGCGTGCTTGGCGGCGGCATCGTGCCCGGTTCGGCCGTGCTGATTGGCGGCGACCCCGGCATCGGCAAGAGCACGCTGCTTCTGCAGATGTGTTCCATGCTGACCCCGCGCGGCGTGGTTCTCTATGTCTCCGGCGAAGAATCGGCCGCGCAGATCAAGCTGCGCGCCGAACGCCTGGGAATTGCCGATCGAACGCTGTTCGTGCTGGCCGATACGAACGTGGAAAGCATGCTGGTGCATGTCCAGGCCTTGCAGCCGGCCCTGGTGGTCGTTGACTCGATTCAGTCCATTTACACCGAAACGATCTCTTCATCGGCCGGCGGCGTCAGCCAGGTGCGTGAAAGCGCGGCCATGCTGGTGCGCGCCGCCAAAGCGCAAAACACCCCCATCTTCCTGGTGGGGCATGTGACCAAGGAAGGTTCCCTGGCGGGGCCGCGCGTGCTCGAACACATGGTGGATGTAGTGCTTTATCTGGAAGGCGAGCGCTTCCACACCTACCGCCTGTTGCGCGGGGTGAAGAACCGCTTTGGCGCGACCGATGAAGTGGGCGTGTTCGAGATGGGCGCGCAGGGGATGAGCGAGGTGACGAATCCCTCGGAGGTGTTCCTGGCCGAACGCCTGCCCAATGCGGCCGGGTCGGCGATTGCCGTGACGATGGAGGGCACGCGGCCGCTGCTCGTCGAGATGCAGGCCCTGGCCAGCACGACCAGTTTTTCCATGCCGCGGCGCACCGCCAACGGCATTGACTTCAACCGCTTGCTGCTCCTGGTGGCTGTGCTCAGCAAGCGCGTGGGCCTGCGCCTGTCCGATCAAGATGTCTTCGTCAATGTGGTGGGCGGGCTGACGGTGGAAGAGCCGGCGGCCGATCTGCCGGTAGCCGTGGCGATTGCTTCGAGCTACAAGAACGTGCCGGTGGCGGCCGATGTCGCGCTCATGGGTGAGATTGGCCTGTCCGGCGAGCTGCGCGCCATCAGCCAGCTCAGCAAGCGTCTGAACGAGGCCGCCAAGCTCGGTTTCAAGCGCGCCATCGTGCCGCGCAACTCACAGCGCAAGCTGGACGGCGCCGCGGCCGCCATCGAGGTGATCGGCGTGCGGACGATCAGCGAAGCGATCGAGGCCGCGCTGGTCGGCTGAGCCTGCTGCTCAAACGAACCTCTGATCCACATTACACCAGCGCCACGTTTCGCCTGGCTCGAAGGACTGAATGATGGGATGAGCGCTGGCGTGGGAATGTTTGCTGGCGTGCTTGTGCTGCGAGTCATCGCAGCAGCCCACATGCCCGCACGTCAGGCAGAGACGGAGATGCACCCAGGTGGCGCCCATCGCCAGACACTCGACGCAGCCCGCGCCGCTGGGCGTCACGTCCTGGATCATGTGCAGGTGTTCACAGACCTTGATTGGCTTCATACTCGATCCTTTGCCTCCATTTTCTTGGCTTCTCGACCTCTCGCCTGGCAGACAACTCCTGCCCGCCAGGCGAGAGGCGCAGACGTGGGGTTCCAGGTCGAAACCCGACGCCTGCTTTCAAATTACGATGTTGACCAGCTTCCCTGCCGCGTAGATCACCTTGCGCACCGGTTTGCCTTCCAGCCACTTTTGCACCCTGTCGCTGGTCAGCGCCGCCTCACGTGCGCCCTCCTCCGTGATGTCCGCCGCCACCTCGATGCGCTCGCGCACCTTGCCGTTGACCTGCACCACCAGCGTGATCAGGTCCTCGCGCGCCAGGGCGGGATCGAAGGTGGGCCAGGCCTGTTGATGCACGCTGTAAGCGCCGCCGACGCGTTCCCACAGTTCCTCGCTGATAAAAGGCATCAGCGGCGCCAGCAGCAGAATCAAGCTGCGAATGGCGTCGCGCCAGGCGTCGCTGCCATAAACCGTGGTTTCCCTGGCCTTGATCAGGTAGTTGTTGAACTCCATCAGCGCGGCCAGGGTGGTGTTGAATTTGAATGAGGCGATGTCCTCCGTCACCCGTTGGATCGTTTGATGCGTTTTGCGCCGCAGCTCGCTGATGTCGCCCGGCGTCGGTGTTTTCGTCTCGGGCGCGGCCAGCGCCACGCTCCAGATACGCTGGGCAAAGCGCTGAATCCCCTCGATCCCACGGCTGTTCCAGGGGCCGCCCATTTCCCATGGGCCGATGAACATCAGGTACGCGCGCACCACGTCGGCGCCGTACTTGCTCACCAGGCTGTCCGGCGACACCACGTTGCCGCGGCTCTTGGACATTTTTTCGCCATCTTCGCCCAGGATGGTGCCCTGGTTGAACAGGCGCCGCATTGGCTCGTCGAAGGCGACTACGCCGATGTCCCGCAGCGCCTTGGTGAAGAAGCGCGTGTACATCAGGTGCATGGTCGCGTGTTCGATGCCGCCGGTATACTGATCCACCGGCAGCCAGTAGGCGCCGGCGGCCGCATCCCAGGGCAGATCATCACGCTGAATCGTCTGCCCGCGCTTGTGGTATGGCGTGACGTACGCGTACTGATACCATGAGGAGCACATGAACGTGTCCATCGTATCGGTTTCGCGCTCCGCTGGCCCGCCGCATGTCGGGCATGTGACATAACGAAAGCCCTTGTGAAACTTCAGCGGACTTTCGCCCGTAGGCAGGAACTCGGCGTCGGCCGGCAGGCGCACAGGCAAGTCGGCGTAGGGCACGGGCGCCACGCCGCACTGCGGGCAGTGGATCATCGGAATCGGCGCGCCCCACATGCGCTGTCGGCTGATCAGCCAGTCGCGCAGACGATAATTCACAGCCACCTTGCCCACATTTTGCTGCTCCAGCCATTCACTGACCTGCTTTTTGGCGCTGTCGCCCGGCGTGCCGCTGAACGCGCCAGAGTTGATCATCGTGAAGTAGGCGTCGTGGAACAGCACATCCTGGTAGAATGTCTTGTCCTGCAGCAATTGCAGGGCGATGGTCGCCCCGCCCGCGCGCGCCGGCGCCAGGGCCTGACAGCGCCGCACAATTTCCTGATCATGCGCCACACTGTCCAGCTCAATGATCGCATCGTCGAAGATGAAGACGACCCGGCTGCCGGCCACGTCCAACCACTTGCCTGGCGTTTTGGCCTGCTGCGCCAGGGTCACATAGGCATCCACCTGCGTTGGCGTCAGGGTGACATGATAGGCGTCGTCGGTTTCGTCGAAGGCGATGCCCGCGGCCGTCAACGCGGCCGCAAAACCGGCGTTGACATGATCCTTCCAGGCCACACTCTTGCTGACGCCATCAGGGCGGGCAATGACAGGAATGATCGGCAGGCCGTACTTCATGGCGAAGGCAAAGTCGCGCGCATCGTGGGCCGGCACGGCCATGATCGCGCCGGCGCCATAGCTCATCAGGACATAGTCGGCAATCCAGACCGGGATGCGCTCGCCGTTGACCGGGTTCGTGGCAAAGCTGCCGCTGAAGACGCCGGTTTTTTCTTTGTCAGTCGCCAGGCGTTCGATGTCGCTTTGGCGCCCCGCCTGCGCGCGATAGGCCTGCACCGCCGCAGCCTGCGCCGCGGTCGTCAGTTTTTCGATCAGCGGATGTTCAGGCGCCAGCACCATGAACGTTGCGCCCCACAGCGTATCGGGCCGCGTGGTGAACACCTCGATCGGGAAGACCTCATCGGAGACGCTGCTGGTCGCCTGGAAGGTGACGCGCGCGCCTTCGCTGCGGCCGATCCAGTTGGTTTGCAGCACCTGCACCCGTTCCGGCCACGCCATGCGGCTGAAATCCAGCAGCTCTTCGGCGTAGTTTGTGATCTTGAAGAACCACTGGTTCAGTTCCTTCTTGATGACCGGCGTGCCGCAGCGCTCGCAGTGGCGGTCTTCACCCCAAACCTGCTCGCGCGCCAGGGTGGTGTTGCACTGCGGGCAGAAGTCCACGGGCGCGAACGCGCGATAGGCCAGCCCTGCTTCGTACAGACGCAGAAAGAACCACTGGGTCCATTTGTAGTAATCAGGGTCACACGTGATCGCCTCATGATCCCAGGCAAACATGGGGGCCATCGAACGCAGCTGTTTGCGCATGTGCTCGATGTTTGACATCGTCCAGGCGGCCGGATGGATGCCGCGTTTGATGGCCGCATTTTCAGCTGGCAGCCCAAAGGCATCGAAACCGATGGGAAAGAAAACATTGTAGCCTTGCATGCGCTTGAAGCGTGCGGCCGCGTCGGACGGGGCCATGGCATACCAGTGACCGATGTGCAGGTCGCCCGATGGATAGGGCAGCATGGTCAAAAAGTACCACTTGGGCCGGCTGGCGCCCTCGTCCCCGGTCATTTCCCTGGTTCGGTTGAGGCCTGACTCTTCCCAACGCTGTTGCCATTTGGCTTCGAACTCTTGTGGCGTAAAACGCTCGTTCATGTTCAATCTCCGATCTCCGGTTGTGCATTGCCCTGTGCACCAGGCAAATAAAAAAACGCCGCTCGTTCCCTGGCAGGGACGAAGCGACGCTCCGCGGTACCACCCTGATTAGCGCCGATCGGAACGCCCTGTTTTTCTAAAGCCGGCAAGGATCCGATGCAGCACTCACTCAAGCGCCAGTTAACGGTGGCGATGCGGCGCAGGCTACGAAGAGCGACATCCTTCCTCACCTGCGCGGCTTCCGGTCGAGTTCGGTCTCAAGGCGCACGCTGGAGCGCCCTACAGGCTTGCACCAACCGCCTGCTCTCTGTGCGTTGACTTACTACTACCGTTCACAGCCTTTGATTTTTTGGCCGTTGCCTGGTCTGGCAGCGGCGGACTGAGTATAGGCGATCAGAGATGGATTGTCAAGGACAAGCAGGCGACAAAACGGAAACAAAACGATGGGGGCGCACGCTTGACTCAAGGGGCTGCCCGTGTGAAGAGCGGCACGAAAACCTGGCGATGCGTATCTGGCGTCAACAGCCAGGGGCCTAGCGACTGCCCACTGGGTTGAATCGTCAGCCAGTACCAGGCCGTTGGCTCTGACCATACCCCCGTGTCCTCCAGGGTGTAGGAGAGGCCAGGACCATGCGCGGCAATGAGGCTGGCATTGACGCGTGTGCGCGGCCCCGTGGGCGTTGACGCCCGGTAAACATCGAAGCCGGTGATACCTTGTTCGTACTGGGTTTGCCAGATGATCCAGGGGTGCGCGTTGCGCCAGGTGAGCAGGAAATTGCTCAGCGCAAAACCGGTGGGGCTGATGAAGCCAAAGTCAACCTGGCGATTGCACTCGTTGGAGGTCAGGGTCACGGTGCGCACGGTCGGCGTTGTTGACCACAGATCGGGCTGTGGATGGTTGGGCACGACCACGGTGTAGACGCCCGGCGGCAGCTGCTCTGCCAGGTAGATACCGGTCGGGTTCGCTTGGCTGCTGACCGTCAGGGTCAGCCCGTTGCTGCCGGTGATGTGAATCGGAATGTCGGGGATGCCCTCATGTTCCGCGCAGCTGAACGGATTGTTCGGATCGGTGCAGCCGTCCTGGATGCCGTTGGTGTTGAAGTCCAGGAAGATGAAATCGCCCAGGCAGGCGCTGTGCCAGAAGCCAAAGTCCAGCCCCGGTGTGGCCGTGCCCGTTGTAACCGCGCCGCTGGCTTGATGCGTGCTCACATCGCCATCCGAATCGAGCGTATCGTCCCCGCCTTGATCCTGGGGGCTGCTCACCCAGCCTGACAGCGCGCCTTCCGGGCCGAAGTTGGAGCTGTTGATCTGCACGCAGTAGTCGCCGGGCGTCAGATCATTGAACAGGAAAAGGCCGTCGCCGTTGGTCAGCGTGGTGCTCAACGCGGCGCCGCTGCACAAGGTGTTGGGGAAAAGGCTGACAAACACCCAGGGAATGCCCGCCTCTCCTGGCTCACGGATTCCATTGCCATTGCGATCATCCCAGACATAGTCACCCAGGCGATAGGGCAGGCTCGATTGCGCCGATTCGTTGCCCGCCAGGTCACGCGCCTGCACCTTGAGGCGGAACAGCCCCGGTTCCGTGAGCAAGGGTTGGAAGCTGTCTTTGGCCTGCCACGGCCCAAAGCGGGGCAGCTCCGTTTCTCGATACCAGGCGAAGCGATAGCCAGCCTCCGCTCCGCTCAGGCCGGAGTTTTCTTCCACGCTGTGCCAGGCGAAACGGGGATTGCTGCAGGTGGGCCGCGCATCGGCGCCGCAATCAACGCTGATCTCCGGGGCGGTGGGCGGGACCGGGTCGAAGCCAAACCAGCCGAGCGAGATCGCGCGTTCGTGGCGCGCCGGCGCCAGGTCCCAGGCCCGCAGGTTGAGCGTGTGCTGGCCCGGCGTCAGGGCGCTGAAGTCGGTCTGCCCGCTGGCCTGATAAACGGCCGGCGGTGGGCCAGGTGGATCGGCGTCCCAGGCCGCGCTGTAACCCCAAACGCCCGACACATCCTCGATAGTCCAGGCCACGCTCTGATTGCTGTTGTACCAGGTTCGGGTGTCAGGCGCAGCGGTCACGTGAATGGTGGGGAAAGTCTGATCGGTGTTGCCGGAGGTGACCCAGGTGCAGCCCTCGATCGCGCCAGCGTCCGCAAAGGTGATGTAGATGCGCTCGCCGGCGCTGTCCTGCACGTGGAAGTGAAGATGCGCGCCCGGATTGCAGTTGCCCAGGTAGCAGGTGCCCGCCGGACAGGTGCTGCTGCCGCAGGTGTAGCCAATCTGGTCGCTGAACGCCAGGAGCTGGCCCTGCTCGACATAGTCGCCGACCTGCCCGGTCACCGTGTAACGACCGAAGTGCGCATACCAGTCGTACAGGCCATCGTCGGGGACATGGCGAATGACCAGTTTCGTGCCGGCGTTGCCCGCCATACACCCGCAGTCGCTGCTGACCTGCTCGGCTACCATGATGATGCCGCTGCGCATGGCGACGATGGGGCTGCCAATGGGCATGGAAGCATCCACCGCATGCGAGCCGTGCTCACAGGCGCCGCCGCCGCTCCAGGCACGCGTGATGAAGAAGGTGGCGCCGGCCGGCCAGGGCAATTTGTAGGGCGATTCTTGCGGCGAGTTGACCGGGGTGCGCAGGGGCGCGCCGCGGTCGAGGCTGGTGTAGTCCAGGTCGGCCTTCCTTGCCGCTGACAGCAGGGAGAGGGGCGCTGCGGGCAGAAGCGCGCGCAGCTCAGGCGTGCCTTCGAACGTCACTTCCCAGGCCGAATCGCGCCAGATCGCTACGAACTGGGTGCCTTCGCCGGTGACAAAGGCGCCCTCACGCGTATCCACCACGGCCCCCGCGGCCCAGAGACCGTCCTGTTGCAGTTCAGTGACGACCGCCTCCGGTTTCGACCAGGCGCGCAAGACAGCCTGCCGTAAGACCTCGCTATCCTGGTCAGGCGCCTGGCGGCCGGTCGTTTCTGCGCCGCTCAGACTCAGGCCAATGAACAGCAAGGCAGTGATGATTGCGCCCAGCAGGCGCCAACCCGACATTCGTTGCAGCCGCATCATCCACCTCGTGTTCGTCGGGGGCCAGTGACTGGCGCTGCGCGCTCGACGCCGAGCGTGTGCAGCAGCTTACCGCACTTGGGGGCCAGTCAACCAAACAAACCGGCGCCGCGGCGGCCGTTGTGCGCAGAACTCTGCGCGCGGCCCGCATGGGCCGGCGTTTGGTTGACCTGGCAATCTTTTATTCTTAAAGACGGAGAGAACATGCGCAGGAAACGCGCACCGGGGGTTGTATGGGCAGGCTCAGGCCTGGTAGATCGCCGCCAGTGCGGCGTCCACGGTGGCGTATTTGAACTTGAAGCCTTGCTGCAGCAGACGGTTGGGCATGACGCGCTGGCCGTTGAGCAGAATACTCGCCATTTCGCCGAACAGGATCTGCAGGGCAAAGCCAGGCACCGGCATGAAGGACGGCCGTCCCATCGCCTTGCCCAACGCGCCGGCAAATTCCTTCATCGTCACCGGATTGGGCGCCGACAGGTTGAAGACCCCTTTCTGCTGCGTGTTCTCCAGCAGGAATTGAATGGCGTTGATCTCATCGGTCAGGTGAATCCAGGGGAAATACTGCTTGCCGCTGCCTACCGGGCCGCCGATGAAGAACTTGAAGGGCAGGGCCATGCGCGCCAGGGCGCCGCCCCCTTTTTCGATGACCACGCCGGTGCGAATGATGACACGCCGCACGCCCAACGCCTCGACCGCATCGGTCGCTTTTTCCCACGCCACACAGGTTGTGGCGTCGAAGGTGCTGCCCGCTTTCTCGTTCTCGTTGATCTTTTCATCGCCGCGCGGGCCGTAATAACCAACGGCCGACGCCTGCACCAACACCTTCGGCTTGACCGCCGCCTGGCTGATGGCTTCGATCACGGCCTGCGCAGCCTGCTGACGGCTCTCGCTGATGGCCGTCTTGCGTGCGGCGGTCCAGCGCCCGGCGCTCAAGTTTTCACCGGCCAGGTTGATGATCGCCCATGCGCCATCGGCCAGCTGACCCCAGCCCTGCGCGCTGCGGCCATCCCAGGCTACCACCTGCACGCCAGGCCCCAGGTCGCTCACGCGCGCGGGGTTGCGCGAAAGCACCACCACGTCATATTTTGCCGCCAGCTGTCGCGCCAGCGGCGCGCCGATGAACCCGCTGCCGCCCGTAATAATCACCCGTTGCATGAATCCTTCCTCCTGTCAGACAATGCATGAATTTTGTTACACCCATTGGACGAGCGCCAGGCAAAGGGGGTCACGGGCCGAATCGGCCGCGCCGCCTGACATTCATCTTTCTGATTCATCTTTCTGATTCGCCTTTTTCTTATACCCCTTCTTATTTCTTTCCAACGTTTTTCTTATGCAAGGCGTATACAGTGATGATGGCAAATGCGACTAGGAGGGAACATCATGTTCGAGTATAATCCGTATCGTCGGCGACCGCCAATGGCGCCGCGACGTGTTCAGGTGTGGCCGCCGCGGCCGGCGCCCGCGCAGCCCCCGGCGATCGAGCCTGATTTGGACGCGGGGCTGGCGCTGCTAGATCAAGCCGTTGGGTCAGTGACACCCCTGCGCGGGCCGGCGTCCAATGAAGCGCCCATGCTGTTCGACGCGGCTGAGCGGCGCGCGGACGACGCGGGCCTGAAAGCGGAAAACAGCCGCCTGCACCAGGCCCTGGAGAAGCAGCAGGCGCAGGTGACGCAGTTGCAGCAGGCGTTGCAGCAGGCGCAAGCCGAAAAAGCGGCTTTGCAGGTCGAACTAGAAAAAACCGCTGCCGTCGCCGCCAATCCCTGGGAGCAACGTTTCCTGGCCTTGCAGGCTGAAATGGGCGATCTGCGGGCGCGCTGGCAGCGGCGTTTTGCCGGCGAAGCAGAGCAAGAGAAACAACGCCTGCTGCGCAGCTTCCTGCCCTTTGCCGATCACCTGCAATGGGCAGTGCAGCACGGCGATGGCTCGGCCACGGCCTTGCGCGCCATCCTCAACGACTTCCTGCACACCCTGGAAATGGAAGGGGTCAAGCCGCTGGAGGCAGCCGGCCAGCCTTTCGATCCCGCGCTGCACGAGGCCGTGAGTGTGACCCGCGTTGACGGCCTCGAACCAGGCGCCGTCGTGGACGTGATCAACACCGGGTATCGTTATCAGGACGTTTTGCTGCGCCCCGCGCGGGTAAGCGTCAGTCAATAAGATCGCCGCTGGGTTTTCTCCCCGGCGACTCGGACCATAGTCAGGGGCAGATAGGGAGGTGCGCCATGCAACCGAAGGACTACTATAAGATTCTGGGCGTGGAGCGCAACGCCAGCGACAAAGAGATCAAGAAGGCGTTCCGCAAGCTGGCGCGCGAGCATCACCCGGACATGAACCCCGGCGACAAGCGCGCCGAAGAGCGCTTCAAGGACATCAACGAAGCGCATGAGGTGCTTTCGGACCCGGAGAAGCGGGCCAAGTACGATCGTTTTGGCGCGCAATGGCAGCAGTTCGAGCAGTCAGGCGGCCGGCCCGGCGGCTTCGATTGGTCGCAGTGGGCCAGCCCAGGCCAGGGCGGCCCCGGTCAGGGCGGCGTCTATACGCAAGAAATCAATGCGGATGATCTGCAGCGTATGTTTGGCGGCGCCGGCGGCGCGGGCAACGCCGGTTTTTCCGATTTCTTCGAGTCGCTGTTTGGCGGCGTCGGGCGGCGCAACCGCGCGGCCGATCCGTTTGCCGGCGCAGGGCGCAGTCAGCCGCGCGTACGCCGCGGTCAGGACATCGAGCAAACGCTGGAAATCACGCTGGAAGAGGCCTTCAACGGCGCCACGCGTTTGCTGCAGCGCGAAGATGGCAGCAGCGGCGAGGTGCGGATTCCCAAAGGCGTGCAGACCGGCTCCCGCGTGCGGGTGAGCGGCGTCGGCGGCGCGGGCATGGCCGGCGGCACGGCCGGCGACCTTTATCTCAAGATCGAGGTCAAGCCGCATTCGCTATTCGAGCGGCGCGGCGATGATCTCTATATCAAGACGCCGGTTGATTTGTATACGGCAGTGCTGGGCGGCGATGTCCAGGTGCTGACGATGACCGGTCCCGTGGTGCTGACGATTCCGCCGGAGACGGCCAACGGCAAAGCGATTCGCCTGCGCGGGCAGGGGATGCCGCGGGTCAAAAGCGGCGAGGCGCGCGGCGATCTGTACATCGAAGTGCAGGTGACAACACCGCGCAACCTCACCCCGCATGAGGTGGATCTGTTCCGGCAATTGGCCGCGCTGCGCAAGTCTGCCCCGCGCGGGTGAAAGCCGAAAAAGCCGAAAAAGCAGAAAATCGAAGCCCCACATGTTCTGAGTCGTTGAGTTTGGAATTAAAGAGACGAGCAAAGACTTAAATACGAGTTAAGCAAGGAGCGTTGACGATGGCGAGTTTTATGCAGCCAGACGATAATAACGACCGCGTAGCGAGCATCCCACGCGATCTTCCCATTTTGCCGCTGCGCAATACGGTGGCCTATCCCTTTTCGGTCCTGCCGCTGGTGGTTGGCATCCCGCGCTCGGTCAAGCTGATCGAGGATGCCTTGCAGGGCAACCGCCTGATCGGCCTGGTTTCCATGAAGGACGGCTCGGTCGAAGAGCCGCTGCCCGGCCAGGTGTTCGAAGTCGGCACGGTGGCGATGATTCACCGCGTGGTGCGCGCGCCGGACAACACGCTGCAGGTGGTCGTGCAGGGGCTGGAGCGCCTGAAGATCGAATACTGGCTCGGCGCGGAGCCGTACCTGCGTGCGCACATTGCCCTTGTGCCTGACATGGTGCAGCAAGATGTGGAGCTGGAAGCGTTGGAGCGCAGCCTGCGCGAGCTGGCCCAGGAGGTCATTGCCCTGGCGCCCAATATGCCGGAGGACGCGGGCAAATTCCTCGACCAGGTGCAGGATCCGCGCTACCTGGCTTATCTCATCTCGGCGAATTCACGGCTGGAGGTGGCCGAAGGCCAGAAGATCCTGGAAATGGACAGCGTCAAGGAGAAATTCCGCGCCTTGATGGTGCACCTGACGCGTGAAAAGGAAGTGTTGACGCTGGGCCAGAAGATTCAGAGCGAGGCCCGCGAGGAGATGGACAAGGCGCAGCGTGAGTATTACCTGCGCCAGCAGCTGCGCGCGATCCAGAAGGAACTGGGCGAAGCGGACGAAAGCCAGGTCACGGCCGATGACTATCGGCAGAAGATCGAAGAGGCCGGCTTGCCCGAAGAGGCGAAGAAGGAAGCGCTGCGCGAGCTCAAGCGCCTGGAAGGGATGCCGCCGCAGGCCGCCGAACATTCGGTCATCAAGACCTATCTCGATTGGCTGATCGAGCTGCCCTGGAATAAGCTGAGCGACGATCAGCTGGACATCGTCCATGCCCGCGGGGTGTTGGACGAGGATCATTATGATTTGCAAGAAGTGAAGGACCGTATCCTGGAATTCCTGGCCGTGCGCAAGCTGGTGCAGGAGCGCGGGGTGCACGCGCAGCCAGGCGAAGAGGAGAAGGTCAGCGAGGCCATGGGCGCCATCCTCTGCTTTGTCGGCCCGCCCGGCGTGGGCAAGACCAGCCTGGGGCAGAGCATTGCACGCGCCCTGGGGCGCAAGTTCACCCGCATGAGCCTGGGCGGAATGCGCGACGAGGCCGAGATTCGTGGGCATCGGCGCACCTATATCGGCGCCCTGCCGGGACGTATCATTCAGGCCATGAAGCGCGCCGGCACGCGCAATCCGGTTTTCATGCTGGACGAGGTGGATAAGATCGGCAACGATTGGCGCGGCGATCCAAGCAGCGCGCTGCTGGAAGTGCTGGACCCGGCGCAGAATCACGCCTTCCGCGATCACTACCTGGATGTGGACTTCGACCTGAGCGATGTAATTTTCATCACCACGGCCAACACGCTGGAGACGATTCCGTCGCCGCTGCGCGACCGCATGGAGATCATTCAGCTAGACGGGTACACCGAGTACGAAAAGATCAAGATTGCGCAGGGATTCCTGGTGCGGCGCCAGATCAAGGCCAATGGCCTGCGCGAAGGCGAAGTGACGTTTAGCGAAGAGGCCTTGCGCAAGACGATTCAGGATTACACGCGTGAGGCTGGGGTGCGCAACCTGGAGCGCCAGATTGGCACCATCTGCCGCAAGAGCGCGGTGAAAATTGCCGCAGGCGAGGTACAGACCATCCAGGTGACGCCGGAGATCGTGCGCGACTATCTGAAGCGCGAGCGCTTCGAATCGGAAGCGAGCGAGGCTATCGAAATTCCGGGCATTGCCACCGGTCTGGCGGTGACTGCCGTGGGCGGCGACATCCTCTTCATCGAGGCGACGCGGATGCGCGGCAAGGGCGGCCTGACCCTGACGGGCCAGCTGGGCGATGTGATGCGCGAGAGCGCACAGATCGCGCACAGCTACATCCGCTCTAAGGCGCAGGCGCTGGGCGTCAACGCCGACAATTTCGAGCAGACCGACGTGCACATTCACGTGCCCGCAGGGGCCGTGCCCAAGGATGGCCCTTCAGCCGGCATCACCATGGTGACGGCCATGGCCAGCCTGTTCAGCGGCCGCCCGGTGCGCAGCGATGTCGGCATGACGGGCGAAGTGACCCTGCGCGGCCGCGTTTTGCCCATTGGTGGACTCAAGATGAAGGTGCTGGCCGCGCACCGCGCCGGGCTGACCACCGTCATCCTGCCCAAGCGCAACGAGCGCGACCTGGACGATCTGCCGGATGATATACGCCAGGCCATGACCTTCGTCCCGGTGGAGCGCATTGACGAGGCGCTGGCGGTGGCCCTCCTGCCGGTGGAGATCAAGGAGCCGGAGGTGCTGGCTGCGCATAACGGCCATCAGAGGAATGAGGAACGATGAATGATGAACGATGAATCCGGAGTGTATAGTGTATAGTGCATAGTGCATAGTGCATAGTGCATAGTGGTGAACGCTGAACGCTGAATCCGGAGTGCATAGTGCTGAACGCTGGACGCTGAACGCGGGTGAAGCAAGCAAGGGGGAGAGGACGGGGGTGTGGGTCTCGTCTTCTCCTTTTTGTTTGTGGGGTTGACCCGCGGCGTGCGCACGCCGCGGGGGGTGCATTTCAGTTTTGGGGTGTAGTCCACGCAGGTGGACTTTGCAATCGTTGCAGCGACTTGCAGTCGC
>DAISHS010000002.1:0-52774 GCA_036822415.1 Chloroflexota bacterium | reverse complement strand
TCACGTCAGCGCGTGGCCCAATCGCGGCTGACCGATCTGCGGGCGCGCAGCCAGCGGGCCGACGCCGCCCAGGCGCAGAAGCAGCAGGCGCAGGTCGAGCTGGCGCAGCTGGATGAGGCGCACAGTACGCGCGCCGCGCTGGAGGCGACGCAGCGTCAGTTTGGCGAGGAGCGCGCCCGCCTGGAACAGATCAACAAACAGCTCAAGCTGGAGATGAATCTCATCAAGGAGCGCCTGGATGACCTGAGCCAGGCCGAGGCTAACTGCCCGCTCTGCCAGCAGCCGCTGAGCGCGCACGATCACCAGCGCGTGCTGGCCGAATTTCAGGCGCAGGGCACCGCGCTGGGCGATCAGCACCGGGCGCAGGCCAGCCGCATCAAAGCGCTGGAAGAACAGCTGCGGCAGGATCAAGGGCAGATCGAGCGCCTGGACGCGCGCTTGCGCCAGCGGCCCGCTTGGGAACGGCAAAAAGCGGAGGCCGACATCATCCTGACGGAGGCCGCAAAGGCGCAGGCCGAGGCCGTGCAGCAGGAGGAGGCGCTGACGTTGGCCACGCAGCAGTTGGCGCAGGGCGATTATGCGCATGCCAGCCAGGCGGAGCTGGCTCAACTGCAGGCTGATTTGGCCGCGGCGACCTACGATGCCGCGGCGCACGCCGCGGTCAGTCAGCAGGTCGCGACGCTGGCCGGTTGGGAGGAGCGCTGGCGTGAGCTGAAGCGCGCGCAGGAGGAGCACGAGGCCCTGCGCGCCCAGGTCGGCGAGCTGGAAGCGCGCCTGGCCCGCTGGCAGGCGACCAGCGCGGCGGCTGAGGAACGGGCGCAAGCGCTGCGCCAGGCCGTGATGGAACTGCCGGCCATCCAGGCGCAGCTGCAACAGCAGGGCGCAGAGATCCGCGCGCTGGAAAATCAGCTGGAGCGCGCGCAGCAGAACCTGGGCGCCGCGCGGCAGCAGATCGAAACCTGCCGGCGTCAGGCCGTGCGCCAGGTTGAACTGACGGAGCGCCGCCAACAGCTGAACGAAGAGCGGGCCATCTACGATGAGTTGAAGCTGGCCTTTGGCAAGAAGGGCGTGCCCGCGATGATTATCGAAGCGGCCATTCCGGAGATCGAAGAGGAGGCCAATCGCCTGCTCGGCCGCATGACCGACCAGCGCATGAGCTTGCAGTTCCAATCGCAGCGGGACACCAAAAAGGGCGATACCATCGAAACCCTGGACATCATCATCAAGGACGAGCTGGGCGTGCGCCCGTATGAGATGTACAGCGGCGGCGAGGCCTTCCGCACCAACCTGGCGATTCGTATTGCCTTGAGCAAACTGCTGGCGCGCCGCGCGGGCGCGCGCTTGCAGACGCTCATCATTGACGAGGGCTTCGGCACGCAGGACAGCGCCGGCCGCGAGCGCCTGGTGGAAGCCATCACCTCCATCCAGCAAGACTTCGAGCGCATCCTGGTCGTCACCCACATCGAGGAACTCAAAGACCAGTTCCCTGTGCGCATCAACGTCGTTAAAGGGCCGGCAGGGTCCAGCTTTTCTCTGAGCTGAGCACCGCCGCCGGGGAACGAGAGCAAGCGATAAAAGCCTCGCCGCTGAGATTCTACGCGGCCGCGCGCCCGGCGCGCGGCCATAGCCGCCGATTTATGGCGAGCATACCTTATCCTTGTACAGGTTGCACAAACACTTTCTATATCTTCCATACATTTTCGCGCTGGCGAAATGCGGCGGCTCGTGATAAAAATAGAGCAGCCACTGGGGAAGCACGCGGGCCTGATTCTTGGCTTTTGACTCCCGTGGGCGCATCATGGAGTCGTGGTTCCGACAGCGAGATAAGGTAGATCTAGGGAGGATTTTGGATTATGCCGACTACACCGGCCGATGTTCTGAAGATGGCCGCCGACGTCAAAATCGTGGATTTCAAGTTTATTGACCTGCCCGGCACCTGGCAACATACCAGTATTCCGGCCGTCAAGCTGGGTGAAGACTCCTTCGCCGAAGGAATTGGTTTCGATGGCTCTTCGATCCGTGGTTTCCAGGAAATCCATGAATCGGACATGCTGCTGATGCCTGATCCCACCACGGCCTTTATTGACCCCGTGTTGGAAGTTCCCACCCTTTCGATCATTTGCGATGTGGCCGATCCGATTACGCGCCAGCCCTATTCGCGCGATCCGCGCTACATTGCGCGCAAGGCCGAGGCCTATCTCAAGCAGACCGGCATCGCCGACACGAGCTATTGGGGGCCAGAGGCTGAATTCTTCATTTTCAATGATGTGAAGTACCACCAGGACACCAACTCTGCTTATTACGAAGTGGACAGCCAGGAAGGTTGGTGGAACAGCGGCATGGGTGGGCGCGGCGGCCAGATTCCGCCCAAGCGTGGCTATTTCCCCGTGCCGCCAACCGACACGCTGCAAGATATCCGCAGCAAGATGGTGCTGACGCTGATGGACGTTGGTGTGCCGATCGAAGTACACCACCATGAGGTGGCAACCGCCGGACAGTCTGAAATTGGCATGCGCTTCGCGACCCTGACCCGCATGGCCGACAATTTGCTGCTCTACAAGTACATCATCAAAAATGTGGCTCGCCAGAACGGCTTGACGGCCACGTTCATGCCCAAGCCGCTCTTTGGCGATAATGGCTCCGGTATGCACTGCCATCAGTCGTTGTGGAACGGCAGCGCCAACGTCTTCTACAACGAGAGCGGTTACGCTCAGCTGTCGGACACGGCCAAGTACTACATCGGCGGCCTGCTCAAGCATGCGGCGGCCCTGCTGGCCCTGTGCGCGCCGACGACCAACTCGTACCGCCGCCTGGTGCCGGGCTTCGAGGCGCCAGTCAACCTGGCTTACTCACAACGCAATCGCTCGGCCATCTGCCGCATCCCTGTCTACTCGTCCAGCCCCAAGGCCAAGCGCGTCGAATTCCGAGCGCCCGACCCGACCTGCAATCCCTACCTGGCTTTCTCGGCCATGCTGATGGCCGGCCTGGATGGGATTCAGAATCGGATTGACCCCGGCGAGCCTATGGATAAGGACCTGTACGAGCTGCCGCCGGAAGAGTTGAAGCTGATCAAGCAGGTGCCTGGTTCGCTGGATGATGTGCTGCGCGCCCTGGAAGCCGATCATGAGTTCTTGCTGCGCGGCGATGTTTTCACCATGGACCTGCTGGAAGCCTACATCAATTACAAACGCCAGGTGGAATTGAACCCAGTGCGCATGCGGCCGCATCCCTACGAGTTCGTGCTCTACTACGACATCTAAACCATAACCAGCCGCGGCGCTGACCGCTCGTTGCTGGCCCCCATCTACTTTGCCACGAGGCGTCTGCATTCCTGCAGACGCCTCGTGTGTTGTTGGCTAACGGAAGCGCACGTCATCACGCGGGCGGCGTGACTTCCAGGGCGGCGCTGGGGAGGCGTATTTCCAAGCGCCAGGCGACCCAGGCAAAGCCAACGATCAGCAGCAGCCCTGGCCCGATGATCCAGAAGATGTCGAGGGCGTAGGCGGCCAGGCCCGACTGCGTCTGGTCAATCATGTCGCCGCCGAACGTCTGTTGGGCGATGACGGCCAGGAGAAGGCCGAGGCTGGCGCCAATCGCTGCGCGGCCCAGGCTGGTCAGATGATCGTGCAAGGGAATGAAGAGGGCGCCCAGGAGCATGCCGCCCACCAGGCCGATGAGCAGCGCCGGCAGAATGCCCAGGACGAGGGCAAATGGCCCCGCGCAAAGCCCAAGAATCGCCGCGCCGGCCAGGGCTTCCAGCAAGCGATTGCCCTGGCCGTTCGTCCAGACCAGCGCCAGCGCCACGAGCGGCACGGCGAGCATGGCATAGAGAGACGCCAGGGTCGCGCCAGTCAGAGCGCCGAGCAAGGCGCCGCGTTTGACGAGCTGCCAGGGCTGCGGCATGGCCGATTCCTTTCAGGCGCCGCGATTGCGATAGAGGTCGCGATCCACCGCGGCCAGCATCTGTTTGGCGTCCAGACGCTGATCGAGAAAGCGGTTGATCTGCGCAACGAACGGCTGCGGCGCGGCCACCATGTCGTTGTAGTTGACATAAAGTGTTTCGATGTTGGGCTGTGCGGCCAGCCACGACTCAATTTTTTGCAGGTGTTTCTGGAAAAGGCGCATCAGCTCCGCGTCGTTGATGCGGGACGAGTCCTCCCCGCGGTGGATGAGCATCTTGCGCTGCGAGGCGAGGGTTTCCTCCAGGGCGCGCTGCATGAAAATGACCTTGTAGTGCTGCGCGGGCGGCAAATACTCCAGCAGCGCCGAGATGATCTTGATCGCTTTGCCTTCGGCTTCCGACATCCAGGCCTGGTCGCCGTCCTTGAGGCGCTTGACCCGCTCCACTTCGAAGTAGCCGCGCGGGTTATCCGCATCAGCCTGGCGGATGGCGTCGGTCATGGCGGTCAAGCCGCCGGCTGCCAGCATTTGCATCATCATCGAGGTGCCGGAGCGAGGCAGGCCGGAAACGACCGTGACATAGGTGAACGCGGTGCGCGTTTGTTGGGTTGGCTCTTGTACTTGGTAAAAACTCATTCCTGGCAATCCTTCCAGGACTTACGCAGCCCACGGCAAATCAGCCACGAATGGCCCCCATTCGAGGAATTCTGGCCGCCCCGCGTGCGTGAAATTCGAGTAGTGCGTGGCAAATGCGTAAGTCCAACCTGTCTAAAGTTGGCGGCATTGTAGCACAGGCCGCCCGCGCCACAAAAAATTCCTCCCGCCGGGCGGCCGCCTGGCAGGAGGAACGAGTATCTAACGTGATGCGAAAATTCGCCGCAGCGGGCTTTACGCCGGTCGGCGCACGTCCGCCAGGGTCGGGCTACCCTTCGTCGTTACGCACGAATGTAGCCGGCGGATGTCAGGAAGTCGGCGTGGGGGCCGTTTGCGGGCCTTGCTGCGCGCCGGTCATGATCTGCGTCAACGCCTGGTTGAACTGATCGTAGGGCAATGCGCCGGGGATACGCGTGCCCTGGCCATCTTTGATCAGGAAGAAGTTGGGGGTGCCGCGCACCTGCGCCTGTTGTCCCAAATTGAGACCATCCTGCACGGTTGCTTCCATCTGCCCCGAATCGAGACACTCGTTGAATTTATTTGTGTCGAGGCCGAGGTTTTTGGCGAAGGTCTTGAAAACTTCAGAGGCTTCGGCCTTGCCTGACCATTGGCTTTGATTGGCAAAGAGCATATCGTGCATTTCCCAGAACTTGCCCTGGTCTGCGGCGCACTCGGAGGCTTCGGCCGCCTTGGGCGCTTGCGGGTGAATGCTCAGCGGGAAGTGTACGAACACCAGCCTTGCCTTGCCGCTGTCAATCCACTCTTTGTCAATTTGCGGCTCGGCCTGCTGAAAGTGTTGCAGGCAGTAAGGGCACTGGAAGTCAGAGAACTCGATGATCAAGATTGGCGCGTTCGGGTCGCCCCGGTGATGATACCCACTGTAGGTCAAGCCCGGGCGCGCGGGGTCGGCCGCAAAGGGATCAATGCCTGCCGGCAGCGGGGTTGGCGTAGGCGCAGGCAGTTGGCCGGCCTGCGCCTTGCTGATGGTCTGTTGAAAGACCTCGAACGGTTGCGCGCCGGAGACAAACCAGGTGTTGATGAAGAAGGCCGGCGTTCCGGTGACGCCGCGCTGCGCGCCTTCGGCCAGGGTCTTGTTGATCTTGGCGCTAAACTGACCGGAATCGAGGCAGGTGTTGAACGCGGCCGTGTCCAATCCTAGATCGGCCGCATACTGCTTGAAAGTCTCCGGCGCGTCCGTCTTCCCAGCCCACGCTTGCTGCAAGGCAAACAGCTTGTCGTGCATCGCCCAGTACTGGTTCTGAGCGCCGGCACATTCGGCTGCTTCGGCCGCTTTTTCGGCCTGCGGGTGGATGCTGGTCAGGGGAAAATTCTTGAAGACATGTTTGACCAGGCCGGTCTTCACATACTGGTCTTCGATGAGGGGCGCTGTCTGCGAGACGTGACGCGAGCAGAAAGGACATTGAAAGTCGGAAAACTCGATCAGGGTCACGGGCGCATTGGGGTCGCCGCGGAACCAGTCGCCGTCCGCGGTCTGGCCCTCTGTCACGGCCGCCGGTTTGCCAACCGGATTTGCCACCGGCGCGCTGGTGGGGGTACTCGCGTTGGCTGGTTCAGGCTGGGTGTTGGTTGCCGGCGCCGCCGTGGCCTTATCGGTCACAGGCGGATTGCCTGATTGCGCGCAAGCACCGAGGATTAAGAGTAATGCAGCAGTCACAAGCAGCCATCCCGGCAGGCGCCGAGAAAGCTCAAACCATTGTTTCATCAATTATCTTCCTTTCGTCTCCACTCGCTGCCGCAAGCCGATTCGGTCTGCGCGATAGTCTGAATTTACTGCGTTTGGCCCTGGCATGATGTAGGCCAAATTCCGCAACGACTTTGCAGGCAGCTATTTGGGCTTTCGCCTTCGTTGTGCTAGACTCCACGTTAGCCACCGTGCGCCGATGGCACAGCTCATGATACCACAGGAGTTGCAGAACGCCATGACAACGACTCGCTCGCGCGCTTCATCCCAACGGACTACACCGCCTGTCATCGAGACGCAGAACCCAGATTACCCGGAGCTCTATGCAGACACCGCGCCGCCGCCCCAGGTTGATCTGCCCGGCGAACGCCAAACCGCAGCGACCGGCGCATTGCCCGCGGCGCCGAGGCTGCGCGCGGTTGGCCCTGGCCTGGAAGAGGGACGCGCGCTGTGGGTCTCGCGCTTTGATTTTCGCACCGCAGATGACATTCGCCGCCTGGTTGACAAAGCCGCCAGCGCCAATTTCAACCAGATCTGGCTGCAGGTGCGCTCGGCCGCCACCGCTTTTTATCGCTCGGCCCTGGAACCGTGGGATGAGCGGCTAACCGGCCGCATCGGCGGCGTGCCCGATTGGGACCCCCTGGCGTTGACGATCCAAACTGCGCATCAGGCTGGCCTGGAAGTGCACACCTGGCTCAATGTCTATCCGGCCTGGCAAGGCGCCGCACTGCCGCCGTCCGACGTGACGCCCAAGCCGATGTTCACGCAGTTCACAGAGTTGTTCGCCGAACAGTGGAAACAGTGGGATCGCGAGACCGGCCCGATGGGCCTGAGTACGAGCTACATCTACGGCAGTCCAGGTCACTGGGCCGTGGCCGAACGCGCGCTGCAGGTTTGCCGCGATCTCCTGCTGCATTATTACCTGGATGGCGTGCACCTCGATCACGTGCGCTACGCCTCATCGCGTTTTTCCTGGGATCCGGTGACGCAGGCGCGCTACGCGGCCGCCCGTGCGCTGGAGCCTGAGCTGACGCAGCCCGAATGGCAGCGCCGCCAGATCACCGCGCTCGTAACGGCCATCCATCAATTGGTGCGTGACTTGAAGCCTGGTTTGGTGCTGAGCGCCGCCGTGTGGCCGGTCTATCGGCGGGAAGCGGCGTGGGACTGGTGGCCTAATACCGACGGCTATTCATCTTACTGTCAGGATTCGGTCGGCTGGCTGCGCCAGGGCGTGATTGACATGATCGCGCCGATGCTCTACGGCTCCATTCTTGGCCCGGCGGCCAACGCGGCCTATTTTGCGCAGGTGGTGCAGACCTACGCGACGCAGGCGGAAGGCGCTCACGTCTACGCGGGAATTGGCGCCGAGGTCATTGACGCCGCCGAGATCTGTCGCCGCATTGACACCGCACGCACGGCTGGACTGCCCGGCCAGGCCCTCTTCCGCGCCGCCTTACTCGATCCTATCAACGGTTGGGAGACGCTGCGCCAGGGGCCGTATCAGAGCGCGGCGTTTGTGCCACGCCCGCTCTCGGCCCTGGCCGAGCTGTAGGGCCAGGAGCACGGCTTGGGGCAGGCCGATCAGTAGATCGGCAGATAACGATCCACCTCCCACTGATTGACAGTGCGGCGATAATCTTCCCATTCGCTGGTTTTGGCTTCGACGTAACGTTCGAATAAATGCCCGCCCAGGGCGACCTGAATCACCTCATCGCGCCTCAGCTCTTCCAGCGCCTCGCCCAGTGAACGCGGCATCGCCGGCAGGCTGCGCCGCGCCACGTCCACGTGGTACAGATTTTCTTCGGCTGGTTCGGGCGGCTTCAATTTGCGCTGGATGCCATCCAGCCCCGCAGTGAGCATGACAGCAAAGGCCAGGTACGGATTGGCGGCCGGATCGGGGCAGCGCAGCTCGATGCGCGTCGATGCGGCGCGTCCATCGCTCACCCGCGGCACTCGAATCAGCGCCGAACGATTGGTGCGTGCCCAGGTGATGTAGGTCGGCGCCTCGAAGCCGGGGACCAGGCGCTTGTAGGAGTTGACCAGCGGGGCGATGATGGCGGCCATCCCCCGCGCATGTTCCAGTTGGCCGGCGATGAAACGGAGGGCCAGTTCCGAAAGGCCGTACTGACTGCCGGAGGCAGCAAAAAGATTTTTGCCCGTCTTGAGATCGGTGAAGCTCTGGTGCGTGTGCATCCCCGAGCCATTGATGCCGCTGATGGGCTTGGGCATAAAGGTGCAGTACAGACCGTTGCGTTGGGCAATGGCCTTCAAGGTGGTGCGCAGGGTGATGACATTGTCCGCGGTGCGCAGGGCGTTGTCATAGCGAAAATCAATTTCATGCTGGCCCACCGCAACCTCATGGTGGGTAGCCTCGACTTCGATTCCGACTGCTTCCAGCGCCTCGACCATTTGGCGGCGCACGTTGTGGGCCAGATCGGTGCTGACATCGAAGTAGCTGGCCTGGTCGTGCGGGGTGATGCTCAGCGTGCCATCCGGCCGTGGTTTGAAGAGGAAAAACTCCAATTCGGGGCCGGTGTTATAGACATAACCCAGGGCGGCTGCTTCGGCCAGCGCGCGCTTGAGGACATAGCGCGGATCGCCGCTAAAAGGCGAGCCATTGGGCATGTAGACGTCGCAAATGACGCGGGCCGTGGCGAGCTGATCGCTCTCCCAGGGAATCACGGTAAAGGTGCTCAGCTCTGGCACCAGGTACATGTCGCTCTCGGCCACACGCGCGAACCCTTCGATCGAAGAGCCGTCGAACCAGATGCCGTGATCTACGGCGATGCGCCACTGTGACGCCGGGATCGTTACCTGCTTGACGATGCCGACGATGTCGCTGAACTGCAAGTTGATGAAGCGCACTCGCTGCGTTGCCATGATTTCAGCGACCCGCTCTGCCTGGGCCTGATCAATTGCCATGCGCGCAAACCTCCCCTATTTTTACAAGGGGATAGTATACTGCCCAGGCGCGCAGCAAACCAGCGGCAAAGCAACTGAGTAAAAAGGGCCTTGATTGGGCAAATTGCACAACGCTGCTGCAAGCGGGAATAGACTTCGCTTTTTCGCCTAAGGAAACGGACACAGTTCCTGCTCGCTTGCAGTATCTCAGCGCCACGGCACGTTGTAGGAGAGACGCACGCCGCCTTCGCTGTCCTTGACCTCCAGGCGCAGCTGCGGCGGGTTGGCGCTGGCGCTGATCACCCCGTAGCCATTGCAGGAACGATACTCGTTTAGATACCAGTAGGTCCCCTTGTCCCAGAGGCCGCTGCCGAACATGGTGCGGTCCGCGCCGTAGACGGTCAGGCATTGCTTGAAGTTGGGCGTTGGCACGACCATTTCGGGCAGGCCGCTGTGAGCGCCGCTATCAATGCCGCCCGCGTGCATGTCTCCCGAAATAAACACCACGCCTTTGATGCGGTTATTACGCACCAGGTCAAGCAGCCAATCGCGCTCGAACTGATAGGTGCGCCAGGAATCGCTCTTGTGCACCGTCGGGTTGAATGGCACCTGCACCATGAGAAGTTTCCAGACAGCGGTTGATTGCAGCAGCCCCTGCTCCAGCCAATAGCGCTGGCCGTTGACGCCCAGGTTGTCGCCGTCCAGCATGGATTTGTCTGGCCCATCGGGGTCATCTACATTGTCACGCTGGCTGCGTGCATCAATCAGGAAAATCTCGACCGGCCCCAGGCGCACTTTTTGCCAGATGCCATAGGTCGAAGGGGTGGGGTAGAGGGGGAAAAACTCGCGAATGGCCTGCCGCGACAGCTCGCGGCCAAAATAGCCTTTGTCTTCGTCGTTGCGCCCGTAGTCATGATCGTCCCACATGTGCGCGACCGGCGTGCGCCACAGGATATCGGTCACGAAGCTCGCCATGTTCGGGTCGTTGACGTTATAAAGGTCTTTGAACATCTGGCGTTTGTCTGCCAGGCTATGCGGCTCGCGGTGATCGAAATCGCCGCCGATGACCACCAGGTCGGCGTTTTCATCGCCGGCGTGAGCAAAGGTATTGGCGGGCAGAATGGTGCCGGTGTTGAAGGTCGTGGCGAAGTCGGTCAGGTAGACGATTTTGACCGGGCGCGTGGCGGCGGGAAAGGTGCGGAAACGCGGCAGGTCATCTACGGCTTGCGCCGCTCCGTTGACCAGCACCTGCAGATAGTAGGTCGTGTCGGCCTGCAAGTCGGCAAGGGGAATCATGGCGGTGAAATCGGCCCCGCGTTGCGTCATGACCGGCGGCGTCCAACGCGGGTCGCCCTGCCCATCTGGCGTGGCGCTGATGCGCAGCTGCACGCTCGCCATGCCGAACGTGCGTACAAAAACGGTCGCCGTGCTGTCGGTGACGCCGCCGACGATGGGGCCGTGGGTAGCCGGCGTCCAGGTGTCATTCAGATATTGCCAGGGCGTGTACGGAAGCCAGCGCAGCTGGCGACCGGCCGGCTGCCGCGTGGGCCGCGGCGTGGGCGACGCGGGCAGGTTGAAATCAACGCCGAGGAAGGGAAAAATACTGACGAGCTTGGGCGATGCCGCCGCGCGTGGGAGCGGCGTCGGCGTTGGCTGTACGATGCGGCGCCCTGGCTTTTCACGGCAATTGGCCTCAGAAGCGCACGCCGTGGGGAAGAAATGCGCCGGCGCGGCTACGGCCTGGCCGGTCAGTAAGAGTCCGAGGCACAGAGCAAACAACCACGCGCACCCACGCGCGCTGGCGATCAACCAACGGCCGTGAGACGGTCGTGCAGAAGCGGGGGCCGGCAAACGTTTGCTGAATAGAAAATCTGGCATGACTGACTCTAACCAACCTGAAAATGCTTCGGCGCCAAAAGATCAATTTCACTCCCGATGGCGCCGGGGGCCGAAGGTCTGGCAGCTGACTTGAGACGACGCGCAAGGGTGAAAGTTCCTGGCTGCCAGGCTGGAACTAATTTTACTATGGCTGCGTCTGGAAGGCGAACTAAACAACCCCCGTCAATTCAATCAGGGGGTCGCCCCCCAGCCCATTCGATGGGTACACAAGATCACGTTTCTATGATTGCAAGTACAGGAGGATGCAAGATGATTCGTCGCAATGGATACTTCAAGACTCTGATGGTTGCGTTGGTCGCGCTGCTGGCCCTTTCGGCCTGCTCCACCCCACAGATGGCAGGCAATCCGGCCACCGGCAATCAAAGCGGCAACGACGTCGCCCCCAAAGCGATTGGTAATCAGACCACGCCTACCACGGGTGATCAGCCCGGCGGCCTGATCACCTCCGGGGGCACGGAAGTTCCAGCCCAGGCTGCCGCTGGCAGCGGGCCGACCCAGGCCGGTTCCAATGCGGGGCTGACCGGGGCGACCGACAACGGCAACCCTGGCGATGCGGTGTCGCACTTCCAGCTTTACCGCAGCGAGTTGTGTCACTTCCAAATTGGCTACCCCAACGGTTCACCGGCGGACTATGTGCCGCAGGAAGGCGCTGTGCAAAGCCAGGGCACGGCCACGGTCTGTCGAGTGGCTTTCCAGGATCGTGTGCTGGCGCAGTCGGACACGGCCGCTTTGCAGCCGCCCACGTTCTTGATCGAAGTTTTCGATCGCGGTAACAGCGCGCAGACCCTGGAAGCGTGGCTGCAAGGGCAACCTCAGTTGGGCAAGAACACGGCTACCACCGAGTCCACCACGATCGGCGGCGTGGCTGGCCTCAAGGTGACGCTGATGCAGGAAATGGCGCCGAATCAGTTCTTCTTTGTGGCGAAGGGGAACTACGTCTACAAGTTGACGCCGATGGGCCTTTATGGCAATGCCATGCTGGGAACCTTCAAATTCACCGATTGACCCGCGCCGCGCACCCTGGCGTCTGCTGATCGCGAGGGTGCGTTCCCGTTTATCATCCTCGGCTCTGGCAAATCAAAAGCCAGGGCCGAGGATTTTTCGTTGGCGCGATATTCAAGGGCCGGCGACCGCTGCGCGCGGCGGCGCGCCTTGCCTGCCAGGCAAAGGACATCCCCGGCCCTGACAGATGCGCCAGAACCGGGGATGTTTTGTCAAGCTGGTTGTTGCCGATTACGCCTATCCGGGGCGGGCGCCATAGCCCAGGCCAGATTGGCTTAACGGTCGAACTCTGAACTAGAAGCTGCTGCCCCAATTGTAAAGTGTGACCGCGCCGCTGCCAAAGTACGATGAGTAAATCTGGTAGGGCTGATCAGGGTTGATGTATTTATACGAGTTGACGCCATTGACATAATTGAAGGCGCCGGCATACTGGTCGAAGCGATAGATCCAGGGGCCGCCGCTGCAGCCGCCGGTCATATCGGTGCCAATGCCGATCGGATTGGGCGAGAAGTTGCCATCATCGCGCGCATGAGAGGCCGCGTTGAGGTGCAGGTATTGACCAGCGAACGGCGAGGCCGCAGGATAGCCAAAGTCCATCCAGTGCAGGACGCGGGAGGCATTGGCCATGTAACCGAGCCAACCGACCGTACTGCCGATGCTGCGCCCGTTGCGATCATTGGGCACGACAACGGCATAATCGTAGGCAATCGAATTGTTGTTACCGACCGAGTAGGCGGTCAGAACGGCCGCATCGTTTTGGTACCAGATGCCGTAGGGCGCGGCGCCGTTGCGATAGGCCGGCACGAACGCCCAGTTCGAATGCCAGGTGTGGTACTCATTGTCATAGACGCAGTGGCCGGCGGTCCAGATCATGCGGTTGTAACCCACGGAGCCTGAGCAGACATAGTTGTAGCCGCCCGAGGTGAAGAAAACCTTGCCCAGGGTGCGGAACGGGTACATCTGGTAGTTCCAGGGCACGCCAAAGCGCGTGTAGGGTGGGGGATACGAATAGCCGGTGGGTGCTTCGCCGCCGAAGTCCATGGACCCCACTGCGGCCAGGGCGTCCGCCTCCGCGCCCGTGGGGGCGCCTGCTTGACCCGCGCTGCCTGGCGCAACGGTCAACGGCCCATTCGGCTCGGCCGGGACGCCATCTTTCAACGGCATCGCAACCTGCGGCATGGGATAAGGAATGGCCTTTTCCATCTCTTCTGCGGTCCAGATCTTCTGCGGCGCGTTACCAACGGGGCCGCGGGTCAGAATCTGGAGGGATTCATCGGCTGGAACTGGGGCAACGGCCCCGGCCCCGGCAGTCACCAACATGCTGATCAGCAAGAGGCTGATCAGGACGACAACGACCGGTAAACTCTTCATCGCATTTTCTCCTTGAGACTCGACATGAGAGACGCGCGTTGTGCGTAACGCTTCACCGTGCGGGTAACGACCTGCATAAGCCCGTGGTGGGCGATGCAGGCGAGCACAAGACCCGATCTTCTGGTAACGGTGAATCCTTAGCGCCGTGCTGCGTGTGTCGCAGCAAGTGATGTGACAGCAATGTAACCAGGATGTAGACAACAAACAGCCCGTTGATGCGCAGAATCACTGGAATTGCGGTCCAGGGTAGATACCCCCAGGCTACTTTCAGAGGTCAAGCAGACGGTTGTATCTGGAAACGGATAGGGAGAGACAGGATGGTCTGGATTAAGGCTCACCTCCTTTGTCAGGCTTTGTCGTGATCCTGCATTATCATTGACCGCAATGTTAGTTTAGCATAAAAAACGCGCGCGGTCAATGGTCAAAAAGTAGTAACGGGGGGTCTTTCTGTAGAAAAAGAGGTTGTTTAGAGCAATTGTTGCACTTTGAAGGCGACTTGCAGCATCAAACGCACCTCAGGGTCATCCAGGTCATGCCCGATGATGGCCGCGATGCGCTCCATGCGGTAAAGGAGGGTGTTGCGATGCAGAAAGAGGGCTTCGGCGGTGCGGCTGAGGTTGCCGTGATGGGCAAAGTAGGCCGCCAGCGTCTCCACCAGGCTGGTTTGCTGGCGAGCGTCGTAGGCGGCAAGCGCGCCGAGGGTTTCTTCATAGAATTTGCGCAGGACATCGCTGCCTTGCAGGGGCAGCAGCAGGCGGAACAAGCCCATGTCGCCGTAATAGCTAACCAGGTTGGCGCCGCGGATGCGCTTGCTGAGCTGCAGCGCCTGCGCGGCCTCGTTGATGGACTGGATCAGGCCGGCCGCGCCGTCGCCGGAACGACCCACGCCGATGCGCAGCGAAACGGTGGGGAGGTGCGCGATCAAGCGCTCGTGCAGCGATGTGGCCAGGCGGCGGCCGCGGCGCGCTGGTTTGCCCGGCCCCAGCCCGCACAGGATCAAAATCTCGCCCGTTTCTTCATCAGGCGCCACCAGGTTGGCCACGCGGCGTTGGCGCAGCTCCGTTTCCACCAGCTGCGCGCAGCGATGCAGCAGCGACATGGGGATGGGCTGATCCGACCCCAGGTAGAAAGCGACTTGGCGCCGGTCCAGCTCATAGCCCCACTGTAAGCCACGCTGCGCCAGGCTGATCGCGCCTGGCTCTGCGGCCATCAGCAGGTCGTTCACAAACTGGCGCCGCCGACTCAGCTCGCTGGCGCTGATCGTCTGCCGCCGACCTAATTCCAGGGCGCAGGTCAGCGCGCCCCGTTCGGCCACCAACTTGGCGATATCGTCCACGTCAGGGCCTGATGCAAGCGCGGACAAAGCGCCATAGCGCTGTTGATTGCTGGTGATGATGACGATCCAGCGGCTGCCGCGGCCTCCTGGCAACGGCGCCAGATAGGAGGCATTGCCGGGGTGCTCCTGCAATAAACGCGCAGTCTCTGCGCGTAAAGCGGCCAGCAGTTCTTCGTCCAGCCCCTGGCCGCCCGGCGCGGCCGCGGCCAGCAGATCGCCCAAAATTCCATGCACGGTGATGGGGCAGTTGGCGTGGCGCGTCAGGGTTTGCGCCATTTGATCGAGCGAGGCGCCGCTGACGAGGAGATTGGTCAGCTCGTTGGTGACTTGACTGGCGAATCGCTCCAGCTGCGCCTGGCGATTGACAATGACGCGGATGACCTCGCGTTCGACATCGGTCAGACGGCCGCCGCCTGGCAGCGCAAACAAGGGGCTGTGAACCTGGCTGGCGCGGCTGATCGCCTCCTGGTCCACCTGGCCCAGGACGGCAATGCCGGCCACGCGCACAGGCGCCAGATCGGTGATTACGCGTGCCAGCGAGAGCGAGGGGTCGAGCAGGGCAAGATCAGCCAGATCAATCAACACCAGTTCGCCGCCATTGAGGTGCGGAAACGCGGGCGGGCTGGGTCGTAATGAAATGGCCCAGGAGACCGGTGTCTGCAAATACTCTGTGCCTGTGAGTACACGCGTGCCATGCGGCAGCGCCAGACGCAGAAGGTCGGCTAACGTGGTCATAAACCGTCGCTTATCCCCATAAAGTGAAATTCCTGGCTCATGGCCAGGAATTCAACGCTGAAGGTGGTGACGCCCAGACTTGAACTGGGGACCCAGGAATTATGAGCTCCTTGCTCTACCGACTGAGCTACGTCACCGTACTTATGGAGTGTCTACGCACAAGGGAGGAGAGTCGTTTGATCTCTCCTCCCTTATGTCTATCAGGTAGCGGGGGCAGGATTCGAACCTGCGGCCTTTGGGTTATGAGCCCAACGAGCTGCCACTGCTCCACCCCGCATCGCTTTCAACAAGAAGATTGTACCACCGAAAGATAGGCCGGTCAAATTCTCACGCGTGGTCGGGCGCAGCGCAAAATGCGGGCCATTCGATTTTAGTTCGCCAGGACGCCGCCCCCATCAGCCGACGGGCCGGCCGAAAGATATCAACGTCCGAGCAAGGTATCCAACAGGCGTTGCAGCGCAGATGGCCTGGCGGCTGGAGCCGGCGTGGGGGTGGCAGGGGCTGCGGTCGGCGTCGGCGCGGCCACTGGCGCTACCAGGATGTCGCCAGGGCGCACCATACCGAGCGAGCCACGGGCCTGCTCTTCCAGGTAAGCCGGGCTTTGCACGGTTTGCAGTTCCTCTTTCAAGCGTTGGGTGCGCGTGGCCTCGGTCACAACGGTAGCTTGCCATTGGCGCATCTCGGTTTGCACCGCCTGCAGCTGCCAACGGCGGCTGATGTAGCCGGCGGCAAACACGCCGACGAGCACGAGCACGATCAAGATGACAAGCTGGCGGCGTGTAGCACGCAGCCAGGGGCGGGATCTCTCCACCGTGTCCTCCCATCTGAACTGAAAACAGTTTGGGGGCTGCGTGGAAGAACCACACAACCCCCAATGCTGTTTGTTTGCAGAGTGCCGAAGGAGGGACTTGAACCCACACGGGCTAATGCCCACTACGCCCTGAACGTAGCGCGTCTGCCAATTCCGCCACTTCGGCGATCACAGGGCGCATGTTACCATCAGGGGCGCGATTTGTCAAGCCGGGCAGCCTCGCCTGCGCTGACGCGCTGCGTGACGATGTACCATTCGCTAACGGAGCGGAAACGATCCGCCGCCCGGTTCAGCTTGCCGATGGTGACGCTGCGCACTTTGTCTTCCACCCCAAAGGTATAGACCGGATGATAGAGCAGCAGCGCCGGCACTTCGTCGGTGAAAACGGCCTGGAATTGCCGGTACAGCTCGATGCGCTGGGCTTGATCGTTGGTGCGCCGCGCGGCTTCCATGGCTTCATCGGCCTGGCGGTTGTTCCAGCGCGCATAATTTTGGCCGCCATCAATCTCAGTGGAATGCCACAACGGGTAGGGGTCGGGGTCGCCGCTCAGTTCCCAGGTCACCAACGCTGCATCGAAATTGTGCGTGCCCAGGTAATCGGCCGCCAAACCGGCGAAACTGGTGGTTTGCGCTTCCACATCAACGCCGATCTCTTTCCACTGTTGCGTCACCAGGCGCCCCAGGGCCATTTGGTCCGAGGCATCGGAGGTGAGGAAGACGAAACGCAGCGGCTTGCCGTCCTTGTCACGGATGCCATCGCCGTCGCTGTCAACCCAGCCGGCGTCGCTGAGCAGCTTGCGCGCGGCCTCGGGGTCGAAGTTGTATTGGCGCACGTTGGCGTCATAGGCCCAGTTGCCGGGCTGAATGGGACTGTGCGCAATCAAGCCCTGCCCTTGCAGCGCTTCGTCAATCAGCTGTTGACGGTTCAGGCCCTGCAGCAGAGCCTGGCGCACCGCTTTGTCCTGGAAGAACGGAACATTGCTGCTGTTGAGGTTCAGGTAGATCAGCGCATAGCCGGGCAGAGTAGATGAAAACAGATTTAGATGCGGCTCTGTGAGCACGGACTTGACATCGTCTGGATAAAGATGCGCGATGGCATTGATTTCACCGCGCCCGAAAGCCGAGACGACGCGCCGGGTATCGGGGTAAAAACGAAACTCGATGCCGCTCAAAAAAGGCAGCGGCCCGTCGAAGAAGGGGTTTGGCTCCAGGCGCACGTGGTCGGCGTCAATCTGGGTGAGCTGCCAGGGGCCTGTGCCCACCGGGCGTGTGTTCAATTGCGCGCTGGTCAGCTCAGCCACCGGGTAGCGCGACCACAGGTGCGAAGGCAGCAGGCCAATGGTGGTGTAGTCAAGAAAGGGGGCGAAGGGCTGGCTGAGGGTGAAGCTAACGGTGTAATCGTCTATTTTGGCGACATTGACCGACTTCCACAGCGTCGAAAGCCAGGGCGCCCATTGAAAATCGTCGCTTTGCATGATCGAAACGGTGAAAACCACGTCATCGGCGTTGAAGGGCGCGCCATCGCTCCAGCGCACGTTATGGCGTAAATAGAAGGTGTACGACAGGTTGTCGGCGCTGACTTCCCAATGATCGGCCAGGTCAGGCACAACAACGCCCCGCTCATCCAACGTGGTCAAACCGTTGAACAGCAGGGCGACAAGATCGCGATCAATGTCATTGTAATGACTCAGCAGCGGGTTGAGATACTGCGGATTACCCGCGATCCCCTCGCTGTAGGTGCCTCCCCGGGCCGGAATGACTTTGGTTGGGAAGGTGTAAGCCGTGTACGAGAGCAAGGCGCCGAGCAGCAGGATGCCAAAGAGAGCAACTGCGGCCTGCCAGCGAACATATTTACCCACAGGATGCTTTAGCGGTTGACCAGCACCGAGATGACAGACACGGTAAAAAAGATAACGGAGACGCCAATGGTGACGTTGAACAGGGTGCGCTCAATGCCGCGGCGGGTTTTGTAAACGCCGCCATCGCCGCCGAAAACGCCGCTCAAACCGCTGCCCTTGGCCTGCAACAGCACGAGCGCCATCATAGCGATCGAAAGAATGATCTGAATGATGAACAGATAGGTTTTCACAAGTAATAACCTCCAGAATAACCGCGGAGGTTATGCACCCCCTAAGCGAGTTGCGATTATACCATTGCCCTGGCATTGCCGCAAATGGGGTAGCCGCAAGCGGTCATTCAACGCTGATCTCCTATGGCAGCGCCAGCCAGCGCAGGTCGCCCGGCGCCACCCCCTGCAAGCCATCCTGGCGCGTGAACCACAGGCGGCCGTCGGGCGCCAACGCGGCCTGGACCGTTCCACGCGCCACGTCCGCCGGCGCTGCCTGCCAGGTGTCGCCGTTGTCAAGCGAACGGAAGAGCTCGCTCTGGCCGGCGTAATCACTGCGGTACAGGTAGAGAACGTCGGCCGCGGGCAGCAGCTTGAAGCCATAGGCAAAGGCGGGCAGCTTGAGATTGGCGCCGACGGCAGTCCAGGTGCGGCCGGCGTCGGACGACCGGAAAAGGCGCGGCGGCTCGTTGCCAAACAGGCCAAAGACGGTCTGGGTGGCGGTGTAGTTGGTGGCGAAGCCGAGCAGCACGCCGCTCGCCGCGGGCATCTTCACCTCGCTCCAGCTGGCGCCGCGGTCCTGGCTGCGCCGCATGCGGTCGTAGTTCGCCAGGAAGAGCGCGCCGTCAGGCGCGAGCGCCAGCGTACCCAGGGCGGAATAGGCATTGTCCGGCGCCATGATCTGCTGCCAGCGCCGCGCGGCCGGCTGCCAGGCGTACAGCCCGGCCGTCTTGCTCATGAAATAGGCTTCATCCGCGCTGCGGGCGACGATGGGCTGCGCTCCACGCAAATCAGCCAGGCCAGCCGCCAGCAGTTCCCAGGTCGCGCCGCCATCCTGGCTGCGATAGACGCCGACGCCGCCATCGGCGCCAGCCACGCCGGTGTGAAACAGAACGCCCGTCGCGGTCACGGTCAGGTAGCCGTAGGTGGCCGTTTGGCCGAAATCGAGCCGCTCCCAGCGCCGGTTGTCAGGGGTGCGGTAGACCGTGCTGCCGGCGTTGATGTAGAACCAGCGGCCTGCCGGGTCCACGGCCAGGTCCTGCACGTTCACCCCGTCCGCCGGATAAGCGGCCAGGGCCTGCGGACGAACCGTCAGCGGCAGCAGGCCGGAGAGCGGCGCGATGGCAAGGCGTGGACTTTCCTGGAAACGTGCGTAGAACTGACGCCGGACGTCGTCGAAGACGATCTGCTCCGCCTGCGCCGGCCCCAGCTTGAACCCTTGCAGCATGAACGGGCCGGTTTGCACCGCGGCCAGGCTGGCGCCAAAGCTGGCCCACAGCGTTGACCCTTTTTCATCCAGCGCCAGGCGCCCGCTGAGGCCGGCCAGGCGCCCGCGCTCCTGGCCGCTGGGGCCGAGCCACTGGATCGCCTCCTGGTTCCTGGCGATGCTGTAGCTGACGTAGGTATCACCGTTGGTCGCAAAGACGAGATCGGTGACGAAGCTGAAAAAGCCGGGCACGCTGATTGGCTGCTGGCTGTCGGGCGCAAAGAGCTGTAGATAGCTGCTGTTGTTCGAGCCGGGCACGCCGTTGTTCATTAGCGCCAGCACATAACCGCTGACCGGGTTGACCCGCACGCTGTACGCGCTGGGGTTGGGGACTAAACCCTGCGGCGTGGCAAAGGTGGCCTTGAGCTCGTCCACGCGCACGCCGGCGCGGGTGTAAACCGTCACCCCGCTGCGGGCGATGTAGACCCGATCGCGCGCGGGGTCGGCGGCCGGCGCACCGCCCTGGGGGAAGGCGGCTATCAGCGCGCCGGTGTCTGCGTTGAGCGAGACCACGCCCTGCGGGCGATTGACGTACAGGCGCCGGTTGACTTTGTCGAGGGCCAGGGGCGCCTGACCCTGCCACAGCGCCTGCGCGCGCCCCGTGGTCAGGTTGACCAGGTGAATCCGCTCCTGATCGTCGGCCACGTAAAGCATGGCGCGGGCTTCGTCCAGGGCCATATCGAGCAGGCGCACGCCCACGATCAGCCGCGCCGACGGTTGCAGGGTTGTGTTGTCGAGGATGTTCAGGCGCGAGACGCCATAACGCGCCAGCGCCAGCACGGCGCTCTTGCCCACGGGCGCGAAAAGATCAGGCGTGGCTTCATCCGGCCAGGCCGCTTGCGTTTGCACCGTCAGCGCCGTCGCATCGAGCGCCTGGATGATGACTTCCCCGCCGGGCGCGCGCACCGAATCGTAGCGGTAGCCGCTCAGCAGCAAACGCGCGCGGGGGGCGTCGAAAAAAAGCCCGCTGCCGCTGGGAACCGTTGCCGTCATGACCTGGCGCAGATCGCCGTCGAAGCGCTGCACCTGCGGCGTCAGGCCGTTGGTGCGCACGGCCCAGCCGCCATCAGGCAGCGCCGTCAGCCCGCTGCTGTAATGATCCGGCAGCAGAGCCTCCGCCAACACCTGACCGTTGGCCGCCGCACGCAGCTGCAGCTGGCCCTCATCGCGGCTGCGACTGACCAGGAGGCGGTCGCCGTTGAGCGCCAGGCCATCAATCTGCCCCACGTTCTGACTCCAGAGCGGCGTTGGATTGTCGCTCGCGGCCAGCGCGGCGCGGCGATAGGCGCGGACGCTTTGCCCATTGGCGACGAATAGCATCTCGCCGTCGGCGCTCAGCGCGGCCGTGCGCACATCATCCAGCCGGCGCCCCATCTGGCCGTTCAGCGGATCGAGGCTCACCAGGACTTCGGCCTCGCTGTCAATGACAAAGGCGGCGGCGCCATCGGGGGTCAGCAGTAGATGGCCGCCACTCTGGCCCGTCAACGGGGTCAAGGGCCATAGCCGCGCCACCTGACGCTGCGCCAGGTCAATCACGGCGAGGACGGGGCGCTGGTCCGGGCCGCGGGTGCAGTAGACGTAGGCCAGGTTGCGTTGCGCGTCCACCGCCAGATCAGCGGGGTTGTACGCGTCGCCCACCCCCGGCGCGCCCAGGTCACGCTCGGAGATGGTCACGGCTTGAGTCGCCGGTGCGGCGCTGGGTGTGCTGGGGACGAGGCGCGTGGGCGGCGCGGCGGTGGGTGTGTTGGGGACGAGGCGTGTGGGAGTCGCCGTGGCGAGCAGGGGCGTGGCTGCGCCGGTCGGCGCGATGGACGCAAGCGGCGTCAGGCTGCGCGCATCCGGCAGCTGGCGCGGCTCGCCGGTTGGCGGCTTCGTTGGCAGGGCGGTGGGCGTCAGCAGCGGCCGACAGGCCAGCAGCAGCCAGCAGAGGAGCAGGCCGCCGGTGATTGTTCTCTCCATTGATTTACGCGTCATCGCTCACCTCCGCGCCCTGCGGCGGGCTTTCCAGGATCAAGACGCTGATTTCGGGCCGGCAGTTGAAACGCACCTGCGGGTGGATCATCCCCAGGCCGCGGTTGGTGTACTGGATCATGCGGCCCACCTGATAACGGCCGACGGGGTAGCGGCGGCCATAGAGAGGTAAAACGGGTGGGCCGAGCAGCGGCAGCAACACCTGGCCGCCATGGGAATGACCTGAAAGCTGCAAATCAAAGCGGCCGGTGGCGGCGCTGATGTCGGCATAGTCTGGCTCGTGCGCCAACAGGATGGCGCTGCCGCTGGCAGGCAAATTGGCCAGCACCAGGTCGAGACGATCCAGACGCTCCCAATAATCATCAACGCCGGCAATGGTCAAAAGGGCATGGTCGCGCGCCAGCGTGTACGCCGCGTTGCCCAGGTAGCGCAAATTGCTTTCGGCGATAACGCCGCGTACGACCTCTGCATCGGTCCAGTGATCGTGGTTGCCCAGGATGGCCACGACTCCATCGAGCGCCTTTAGTTTGCGCAGGGCAGCGATCAATGAGGGGGCGTAGATTTCAGGGTCGTGGGTGACAAAGTCGCCTGTGATGGCAATCAAGTCAGGCCGCTGCGCGTTGGCCAGGGCCACAATGGTCTCCAGGCGCGCGGGGGTCATCCAGGCGTCCGCGTGCAGATCGCTGAGCTGCACGATGCGATAGCCCTGGAAAGCGGAGTCAAGCCGGGGCAGGCGCAGATGGCGCTCCGCCACGTCAATCCAGTCAGGCTCAACGTGTTGCGCGTAAGCCAGGCTGCCCATGCCCAGGAGCGATGACGCAAAGGCAAGGCGTAGAAATTGGCGGCGGGTCAGATGATGGCTCATGATTCGCTCGACTTATGAAGCTGCAAGGCGTTCGCTGCGTGACAGCAGCGTAAAGACGCTGATTTCGGGCCGGCAGTTCACGCGCGGGATGACGCCCAGCCCGCGGTTGGTGTAGAGCGTCATCTCCCGCACGGTGTAGCGCCCCGCGGGGTATTTGCGCCCCAGGCGCGGCAGGACGGGCGCCCCGATGAACGGCAGCACGATCTGCCCGCCATGCGAATGGCCCGACAGCTGCAGATCGAAGCGCCCGCTGGCGGCCGCGGTATCGGCAAAGTCCGGCTCGTGCGCCAGCAGAATGGCGCAATCGGTGGACGGCAGCTGCGCCAGGACGTACTCCAGGCGCGCCGCCCCGGCGCGCACATCATCCACGCCAGCCAGGTGCAGGCTGGCGCGCCCGCGGCGCAAGGTGTGAATGGCATTGTTCAGATCAATCAGCCCTACCTCATGAAACATCTGGCGCAGCAGCTCCGGCCGCTCGCGGTGGTCGTGATTGCCCAAAACAACCGCCGTGCCATCGGTTGGCGTCAAGCGCGGCAGGGCCACGCGCAGGTCAGCCACGAACTTCCCCGGGGCATAGGTCACGAAATCGCCGGTAATCGCCACCAGGTCTGGCTGCAGCCGATTGACCAGCTCAATGATGGCGGCCAGCCGGGCCTGCGTCATCCAGCCGTCCATGTGAATGTCGCTCATCTGCAGCAGGCGGTAGCCATGAAATTCAGGCGCCAGACGCGGCAGGATCAGGGTCTGCTCGTTGATCTCGAACCAGTCCAGGCCCCAATGTCGCCGCGCGTAGCGCAGCCCGCCCAGGGCCATGAAGCCGGTGTGAAACGAGGCCAGCGCGGCCTTGCGCAAGATTACCCAGGCGCCCGCGCCCAGCCGACGCACCCAGGGTTTTGGTTTGGTAGTCACAGAAGATACTCCCTGGCGCATTGTACCATCGAAGCGCAGGGCGGGCGCAATGATCGGGCAGCCATTCTGAGCGGGCTGGCGCGTTGGCCGCCGATTACTCGAATTTTACGCAAGCGGCGCGGCCAGAACTCGTCGAATTCCTGTCGCCTGGCCTACCCTGGTCATTGTGACGACTCTCGCGACTTCGGCGTCATAGCGTGTAACAAAACTGTAACACCTGCAGACTGACGACTATGGAGCTTTTACTAGAAACCTGGCAGTACATCCTGGGGCATCAGCCAGATTTCTGGGCCAAGACGGGCGCGCACCTGACCCTGAGCGGGCTGGCGCTGCTCGTCGCGCTGGCGGTTGCCATTCCATGCGGCATTTTCAGCGCGCAGAGCAGCCGCATCTCCCAGGTGGTGACAAACGGAATCGGCGCCCTGCGCGCGGTGCCTAGCCTGGCGATCATGGCCGCCATGCTGCCCATCATTGGCGTCGGTTTTCGGCCGGCGCTGGCGGCGCTGACCATCCTGGCGATTCCGCCCATGCTCATCAACACACAGGCTGGCATCATTGCCGTGGATCCGGCGATTACCGAGGCGGCGCGGGGCATGGGCCTCAGCCGCTGGCAGATCATGCGCCAGGTGCAGCTGCCGCTGGCGCTGCCGGTCATCGTGACCGGGGTGCGCACGGCCGCGGTCGAAGTCCTGGCCAGCGCCACCCTGGGCGCGGTCATCGGCGCGGGCGGTTTGGGCGAATACATCTTCGCCGGGCTGAGCCTCGGCCCGGCTTATCTCCACCTCATGCTCGTGGGCGCCATCACCGTGGCGGTGTTGACCTTGGCCGCTGAGGTCAGCTTGAGCCGCTTAGAACTCGTCGTGCGGCGCGCGTTTCATCAGTAAGAAAGATTGTACGGAGGAACATCATGGCGTTGTATCGGAATTTGTATCGTGTCGTTGTGCTATTGGTCGTTGTCGTCCTGGCCTTGAGCGGCTGCACGGCGACGGCGCCGACCGGGCCGAAGGTCAAGATCGGCTCGAAGGACTTCACGGAAGAGCTTTTGCTTGGCGAGATGTATGCCCTGATTCTCGAAGAAAACGGCATCCCCGTCGAGCGCCGCCTCAACCTGGCCGGCACGCAGGTGGCGCAGGAAGCCTTGACCAAAGGCGAGATTGACATGTATCCGGAGTACACCGGCACCGGCTATCTCTTCATTCTTGGCATCAAAGATAAGGTCGAAAGCCCCAAGCAGGTTTTCGAGCGCACGGCCGCCGACTACAAGAGCAAATGGAACCTCGTCTGGCTCGATCCCGCGCCGATGAACAACACCAACGCGATTGCCGTGACCCAGGCCGCGGCCGCAAAGTACAACCTCAAGACGCTGTCCGACTTGGCCGCAGCCGCGCCCAACATTCGCTTTGCCGCCATTCCTGACTTCGAGCAGCGGCCGGATGGCCTGGCCGGCCTCAAGCAGCTCTACGGCGGCTTCGAGTTCCAGAGCTTGACCGTCTTTGATCCCGGCTTGAAGTACAAGGCGGTCCAGGATGGCCAGGCCGATGCGGTCATTGCCTTCAGCACCGATGGCCAGATCAGCGCGTACAACCTGGTGCTGATGGAAGACGACAAGGGCCTGTGGCCGCCGTACCAGGTCGCGCCGGTAGTGCGCAATCAAACCCTGGAGCAGTACCCCAAGATCAAAGACGCCCTCAACAAGCTGGCGCCTTTCCTGACCAACGAAGCGCTCTCCTCCATGAACTGGAAGGTGGATGGCGACAAGCAGGAATACACCGCGGTGGCCAAGGCGTTCTTGCAGGAAAAAGGGCTGATCAAGTAAATAACCAGAGTTGGCAACTCTGCAGGAGTTGCCAACTCTCTTCTCTGAAAGACCGCCATGACCCACGCGATTGTTTTTGACCATGTGAGCAAGCGTTATGCCGAAGCGGCCGCGCCCGCGGTGGACGACGTCAGCCTGGAGATTCCAAGCGGCCAGACCGTTGTCATCCTGGGCACCTCTGGTTCGGGCAAGACCACGCTGGTGAAGATGGTCAATCGCCTGATCGAGCTATCGCAAGGGCGGGTGGTGGTTGAGGGGCAGGATGTACAGACGCTGCCGGTCAACGACCTGCGCCGGCGCATCGGCTATGTCATTCAACATATCGGCCTTTTTCCACATTGGACCGTGGCGCAGAACATCGCCACGGTCCCCACGATTCTGGGATGGGAGGCCCGCCGGATTCAGCAGCGTGTGGATGACCTGATGGCCCTGGTGGGCCTGGCGCCCGCCGAATTCCGCAGCCGTTACCCCGCGCAGTTGTCGGGTGGGCAGCAGCAGCGCGTCGGTATTGCCCGCGCGCTGGCTGCCGACCCGGATATCCTGCTGATGGACGAGCCGTTCGGCGCGGTGGATGCCATTACGCGGGCGCGACTGCAAGATGAATTCCTGGCCCTGCAACAACGCACGCACAAGACGGTGCTTTTTGTGACGCATGACGTGGAAGAGGCGCTGCACCTGGCTGACAAACTGGTCATCATGGACGGCGGTCGTGTGATCCAGTACGACACCTCCTTCAACATCATTACCCAGCCGGCCAACGCCTTCGTGGCGCAGTTGATCGGCGCGCAGCACATGATGCGCCTGCTGCGGCTGGTGACCGTGCGCAACATGCTGCAACCGCTGCAGCCGGGCACGGCCGCCCAGGCTGACGACGCGCTCAGCCTCGATGATTCGATGAGCGACGCGCTGACGCGCCTGCTGCGTTCGGCGGGCGATGCCTTGCCGGTGGTTGACGCCCAGGGCGCGCTGGTGGGGCAGGCCGATCTGGCCGCCGTACGCGCGCATCTGCGCCGCTCGCGGCCCTCGGTCCCTGAGAGCTGACCATGGCCTATTTGCTCAAAAATTCAGCCAAAGTCCTCTTGGCCATGCAGCAGCACCTGGTCATCACCCTGGTCGCGCTGCTGTTGGCGGTAGCCATCGCCGTGCCGCTCGGTGTTTTTCTGGCGCGGCGGCCACGCCTGTACGGCCCCGTCATGAGCATCCTCAGCGTGCTCTACACCATTCCCAGCGTTTCGCTGCTCGTGCTCTTGATTCCGCTGCTGGGCTTAGGCTTTTGGCCGACGATCGTGGCGCTGGTGATCTATTGCCAGGCCATTTTGGTGCGTAACGTCGTGGTGGGAATTCGTAGTGTGGATGCGGCCGTGCTGGAAGCCGCGCGGGGCATGGGGTTGAGCGTGTGGCAAATTAGCTGGCTGGTGGAGCTGCCGCTGGCGCTGCCCATCATCCTGGCCGGCGTGCGCATTGCGGCCATCTCCACCATTGCCATTGCCACCGTCGCCGCCTTTTTTGACGCCGGCGGCCTCGGCGCGCTGATCCGTGAAGGCATCAGCCAGGATTACAGCGACAAAATTTGGGCCGGCGTCCTGGCCGTTGCCTTCCTCGCCATCCTCTTCGAACAAAGCCTGCGCTTCATCGTGCGCCGCTTGCATCACGGGGCAGATCAGAGCCGGCGCGCCGCTTGATCGGGCAGACGACGCTTATTTGATCGGCGGCAGCGCCAGCCAATCATAGCCGATGCCCGGATCGTCATGCGCAATGCGCCCCTCGTCGGCCGGGTTGTAGACATTCGAGGTGACGTAGAACAGGTGCGTGATCCCGCCCAGCACCTTGCAGCCGTGAGCCACGCCGGGCGGAATTTTGACCACGCGGTGCCCGTAGTCTGGCCCCAGCAAAATCTCCTGCGTCTGCTGATAGGTTGGCGAGTCGGGGCGCAGGTCGTGCAGCGCCAGCTTGAGCGCGCCGATGGGCACGTACCACCAATCTACCTGCCGTTGATGCAGGTGCCAGGCTTTGGCCGAGCCGGGATACATCAGCGCATAGCTGAGCTGGCCGAAGCCCTCCGTGAAAAACTCATCGGTGCTGCGGATGATCTCGCGGAAAATCTGGCGGTCGTCGCCATCCCCGTGTAGCTCCTTCAGCATGACGCCGTGCAGGTGAGGCTGCGGTTCCCCCCCGCCAATGCCTTGAGTCGTCGCACGTATGCGAACAGCCAGTTGACGTTGTGCCATAAACCTCCCTTTGTAATGATGAACGAGGAACGCTGAACGATGAATTCATCATTCAGCGTTCATCATTCAGCGTTTCGATCAAAGCGCTTCGCTGATGACCTTGGCCTGCGTGAAGAGCAGCAGGTAATCCGCGCCGCCGGCCTTGGAATCGGTGCCGCTCATGTTGAAGCCGCCGAACGGCTCGACGCCGACGAGGGCGCCCGTGCATTTGCGGTTGAAGTACAGGTTGCCCACATGGAAATCCTCGCGCGCGCGCTCCAGGCGCTCACGACGACGGGTGAAGATGGCGCCAGTCAGGCCGTACTCCGTGTTGTTGACGACATCCAGCCCATCCTCGAACGACTTCGCCTTGATGCAGGCCAGCACGGGGCCGAAAATTTCTTCCTGCGCCAGGCGCGCGTTGCGATCAATGTCGCCAAAGATAGTGGGCGGGACGAAATAGCCATTGGTGGGATTGTCGCTGAGCGGTTTACCACCCAAGAGCAGCTTGCCTTCCTGCGTGCCGGTTTCGATGTACTCCCACATCTTGGCATACGCTTTGGCGTCCACCACAGGCCCCATCCAGTGGTTGTCGTCAACGGTTGGGCCAATGGTGATCTTCTCCGCCTGGCGCACCACCTTGTCCACCACCTCATCGTAGACCTCTTCCACCAGGATCGCGCGCGAGCAGGCGGAGCACTTCTGGCCCTGGAAGCCGAAGGCAGAAGCCACGATGGCCTGCGCAGCCGCATCCAGGTCAGCGGTTTCATCCACCAGGATGGCGTCTTTGCCGCCCATTTCCAGCAGCGTGCGCTTGAGCCATTTTTGCCCGGGCTGCTGCACGGCCGCGCGCTGGAAAATGCGCAGGCCAATCTCCTTCGAGCCGGTGAAGGCGATGAAGCGCGTCAGCGGATGATCCACCAGGGCGTCGCCCATGCGGCCGCCTGGCCCTGGCAGGAAGTTCAGCACACCCGGCGGCAGGCGCAGGTCTTCGTACAACATCTCGCTCAGGAACCAGGCAATCCAGGGCGAGGTGCTGGCGGGCTTGAGGACTACCGTGTTGCCGGCGACCAGACTGGCGGTGGTCATGCCGGTCATGATGGCGCCGGGGAAGTTCCAGGGTGGAATGACCACGCCAACGCCCAGCGGGATGTAGCGCAGCTCCGCGTCGCGACCGGCAAACGGTTCCACCGGCTGTGCGCCGCCCAGGCGCAGCATCTGGCGCGCGTAGTAATCACAGAAATCAATCGTTTCCGCGGTATCGGCGTCGGCTTCGGGCCAGCTCTTGCCCACTTCGTAGACCATGATCGCGCTGAATTCGTGCTTGCGCTTGCGAATCAGCTCGGCCAGCTTGAACAGGTAGCGTGCGCGGGTCTCGTAGGGCGCCTTGCGCCATTCCTGGAAGGCAGCATGCGCGACTTCCACGGCGCGGTTGGCGTGTTCTGGCGTGGCGCGAGCAAAGCGGGCTACAACCTGGCTGGGGTTCGCTGGATTGAGCGAGTCGAACGTTTCGTCCGTATAGATTTTCTCGCCGCCAATCACGAGTGGGTAGGTGCGACCTAACCACGACTCCACTTTGGAGAGCGCGGCCTTGAAGGCTTTGTGATGAGTCGGATTGCTAAAATCGGTTAGCGGTTCATTACGAAAGGGAGCAAGCATGAATCAACCTCCTTGTTGATACGTGATACATAACGTGATACATAAATGTAAAGGGCCTGTTGAAAATAAGCCTATCACCAATGCTCAGCATCTTATCAGGTAGGCATCAAAACGTCAAACAAGGTTGCCTGTAGAATTGCTTTGACAGACGCGTGACCTCGTGGTATCCTTAATCATAATTCCACATCTGGCGCCCGCTTTGCGCCGGCGTCTGATTCCGAATTACCAGTCCTGTTCCACCGATTGTTTCTCTGTTCGTCGCTTCGTTGTTCGTGTTCGTTGCTGGCGCCAGCCAGAATCGGCTTGCACTGGCGGTGGTGAGGGCAGCTCACCGCCAGGCGTCCGCGTCCTCGCCGATGCTGCCCAGGTTTTGTTCGAGAAAGGAGCAACTCTCGTGAAACGTACTCGTCGCCTGTTTACCGTTGTTGTTTTGTGCGCGCTGCTGCTGACCCTTACCGCGGCCTGGAACGTGTCGGCCAGCCCGCTGGCCGATGGCCCCTGGGTCTACAGCACCAGCCTGCCGGCCACCATGGTTCGCTTCGACACCGAATATTACAACAGCAAGATGTATCTGCTCGGCTACCGCACCGATGGTACCGGCACGACCGATGGCAGCGTCTGGATCTATGATGTCGCCACCGATGTCTGGAGCGACAGCGGCGTAGACATGCCGGTGCCTGTCTCCAACTACACGATCGCCAAGCTGAACGATGCCAACGGCGTCGGCCTTTACATTTTTGGCGGTCGCGACGCCGCTGGCCTGTGCACCACGACTGTTCAGGTCTACTACCCTGACACCAACACCACCGCCACCCTCGCCGCCGATCCGTTCCCCGGCACGGTTAACGGCGCGACCATCTTCCCCGGCGGCGTCGCCGTGACGGGCAACCAGGGCTATGCCTGGGGCGGTTTCTGCGGCGGCACCACCGCTCCGTACACCGGCATCCAGACCTGGATCTTCAACCCGATGGCGGCCGCGGGCAGCCGCTGGAGCGCGGGGCCTGACCTGCCAGCCAACGGCGCCTACCAGGCCTCTGCCACGCTTGACGGCAAGATTTTCTCCGTCGGCGGCGACACCTTCGACGGCGCGAGCCTGACGGCCTATGGCGATGTGCTGATGCTCGATCCCGCCAACCTGGGCGGGGGTTGGCAGACCAAGGCCGCCCTCCCCATCCCCACGTCAGGTGCGCCCGGCTGCGATGAGTCACGCGCCTTTGGCTTCGACACGGCATCCGGCTGGTCGCTGGCGGGCAAGATTGTGTTGGCCGGCTGTGGTCAGTGGGACCAGACGTCAACCGCGCTGCCAGACAGCTTCGTCTATGACGGCGGCGCCGACACCTGGGCCACCTTCGCCAGCCTCAACCAGGCGCGCCGCAACCATGCCGGCGCGTTCATCATTGACAACGCATCGAGCGGCCGCCTGTGGGTTGGCGGCGGCTACATCCCCGGCGGCACCAACCTGGGCACCAGCACCACGGAGACCTACCAGATTTCGCACCAGGCGCCCACTGCCGTTGGTCTCGCTGACTTCAGCGCCCGCGGCTCGGATATGGCCCTGGTCGTCTTGGCCGCCGCCCTCCTGAGCCTCGGTCTGCTAACCGTAGCGCGGCGGCGCAGCGCCCCGCGCGCCTGAGATTTCGTTTCGGCGCACGCCGAAGTTTGCTTTGCACCACTAACGTGACGAGGCGCAGCCGGGACGCGGGCTGCGCCTCTTTTCAGGGTGCATTTCAGTTTCGGGGTGTAGTCCACGCAGGTGGACTTTGCGATCGTTGCAGCGACTTGCAGTCGCCCGATCTGCCCCCAGTTTGAAATGCACCCCTCTTTTCATCCTTGTTTGACACACCGCGCCGGGCATGGTATTCTACCTGTCATCCTACGGTTTCTATACGTCTCTGATAGTCAAGATCACCCAGCCATGTTTTCACTGACAACGCTTGGCCTGGCCGACCAGGCCCTCTTGCTGGTCGTGCGCCCACCGCCGCATGATTTGAGCAGCCTGCGACGCCTTGACGGCGCTGGCTGGGCGGCGCTCGCGGCGCGGGCCACCGCGGCCAATCTCGCGCCCTTGCTTTTTTACACCCTGCGCCATGAGGGCGTGCTTGAGCTGGCTCCGCCGGAGGTGCGCCAACACCTGAGCAATGAATACTACGCGTCGGTGCGGCGTGAGCTGGTGTTCAACGCCGAACTACAACCGGTGCTGGCCGCCCTGCGCGCGCAGGGCGTGAATCCGCTGCTGCTGAAGGGCGTTGTCCTGGCCGAGACAACCTATCCCGACGTGGGGCTGCGGCCCATGACCGATATTGACATTCTGGTGCACGCCAGCGATCTGCCGCAGGTCTGCCAGGCGCTGCAGCCGCTGGGCTATTGCACGACCACGGCCGCCGCGCAGCTCAACGACGAATTTTTCAACGGAGAGCTTTCGTTCGCCAAAGGCGCATCCACCGAAACCCTCGCCCTGGAATTTCATCAAAACCTGGTGCATCATTGGAACTTCACCGCGCCGCTCAAGATTGACGGTGATGCCCTGTGGGCGCGCGCGCAGCCGTTGACCCTGGCCAACCAAACGGTCGCCCGCCTCTCCTACGAAGACATGCTGCTGCATCTGTGTCTGCACCGCGCCATGCATCACGGCTTCACCGGCCTGCCGGGCTACGTAGACATCGCCTGGCTGACGGTCACTCACGGCCAGTCCATCAATTGGGCGCAATTGACTGCACGCGCCCATGCTTACCAGGCCCAGGCCATCGTTTTCCTGGCGCTGCAACTCGCACGTGACCTGCTGGGCGCGGCCATTCCTGACTCAGCGCTGCAAGCCCTGGCGCCGTCGCCGTGGCGTCAGCGCCTTTTGCAGCGCCTGGTTGACCTGGAACTGATCCTGAGCGTGGAGGTGGCGCCCTCTCAGGAGGATGCCGGTCGTGTCTTGAATGTCGCGGTGATTGACTCCTGGATCGGCGTTTTCAACTGGATCCGGCAGCGTTTGTTTCCTGGGGTTCGCTGGCAAAAAACCAACTATGCCCTCGATAGCACCCTTCATGCCTATGTTTACGCCCTTGTCATTCACCCCCTGCGCATTTTGAGCGGTTTTGCCGCGCGCGCGGCCCGCCTGGCCCTGCGCAACAAAGGCGATCTTTGGCGCAAGCGCCTTTCCCTCGGCCAATACCGCTCTTAACCTCTTTTGCTTCCCTCTTCCTCTCTCTTTTCTCTCTTCCTTCTTGCCTGATTTCCCGGCCAGAACTTGACGTATGCGCGGCCTAAGGGTATCATAACGCCTGCAAACGTTGTCTGAGCAAACCCAATGCCGTATGCGCGGCAAGAACATACGAGAGTGGACATGAGTGAATCATCGAACGTAGTGGACAAGCGACCACATTCGGCCGGCAAAATTCGGGTCGGTATCTTGGGCGCGACCGGCGCTGTGGGCCAACGCTTCATTCAGTTACTCGCCGACCACCCGTGGTTCGATTTGACTATTTTAGCCGCCTCGCATCGTTCGGCTGGCAAACGATTTGCCGACGCCTGCCGCTGGTACCTGGACGAGCCGATGCCTGAAATGGTGCGCGACATGGAGCTACAGCCGGGGCAACCGGGGATGAACTGCGAGATTCTTTTTTCGGCCCTGCCCAATGTCATCGCCCATGACCTGGAGCCGGCCCTGGCTGCGGCCGGCTACGCCGTTTTCTCCAACGCCAGCGCGCATCGAGCCATGGCCGACGTACCGCTCTTGATTCCTGAAGTCAACCCGGAGCACAGCGCGCTCATCGAAACTCAGCGCAAACAACGCGGCTGGCCTGGCTTCATCGTCACCAACCCCAATTGCACGGCCACGCACTTGACCTGCGCGCTCAAGCCGCTGTACGACGCCTTTGGTCTGCATCGCGTCTTTGTCGTATCCATGCAGGCCACCTCTGGCGCCGGCTATCCCGGCGTCTCTGCGCTCGACATCATTGACAATGTGATTCCCTACATTGGCAATGAAGAAGAAAAGTTGCAGACAGAGCCGCTCAAGATGCTGGGCGCCTCCGCGCTGGACAGCATTACGCCGGCCAATTTCAGGATCAGCGCCCATTGCAATCGCGTGCCCACGCGCGATGGCCACCTGGAGTGCGTCTCGGTTGAACTCGAACGCCCGGCCACCGAAGCCGAAATCATCATGGCCTGGGAAAATTTCCGCGGCTTGCCGCAGCAGCTCCATCTCCCCACCGCGCCCGCGCAGTTCATCGTGGTTCGGCCTGAAGCGGACCGCCCGCAACCGCGGCGCGATCGCCTGGCGGGGAACGGAATGACAACCAGCGTGGGGCGTCTGCGGCCCTGTGAGTTGTTGAGCTACAAGTTCGTTCTGTTGGGTCACAACACCCTGCGCGGCGCCGCGGGCGGCTCCGTGCTCAATGCTGAACTGATGGTTGCGCAAGGGTATTTTGGTGAGCGGGCCATCGCTGCCCCCGTGCAGGCAGCATTGCAGGCCACGCAGTTGCCTCTCTGGCAACATGCCTAGCATCGCTGTGGAGTTGTTTCATGGAATCATTTGGAACGGCAACGCTTGCTGATCTTGCCGGCGACCTGGTTGTATTCCGTAATCTAAACATTCAGGACAAGCGCATTCCTGGCCTGCGCGAGGCATGGATGGAAATGGACCTGCCCTCGCGCCGTATTCCCCGCAAGCATGAGCAAGACTACGCACGCGCCGCAGCCTGGCTGGTCAGGCGTGCGCGTAAACTTGACCAACCCCAGGGCAAAATTCAAGAGCTGCTCTTTCTGGGAGACACGACCCTGGCCGACGGCGATGCGTTTCGCAACATTCGGCGCGAGGGGCGCTGGAACGGCTGGGCTTTCATCGGCAGCGGCGCCGAAGAAAACAAGCCTGGCCCTTCGACCTGGGAACAGGACAAGGATAACGTCATCGTGGCCGGCCGCTGGGCCGACCTGGCCCGTTGGACGCACGCGATCCGCGAGCAGGGCGCCTTCTGTGACGAGCGCACTGCGCTGGTCATTGATATGGATAAGACGGCCATTGGCGCACGCGGCCGCAACAGTCAGGTGATTGATGAAGCGCGTCTGGCCGGCTTGCGCACCACGATGGTTGAAATGCTGGGCGACAAATTCAACCAGATCATCTTCGAAGAAGCCTACCGCGAACTCAACCAGCCGCGTTATCATCGTTTTACCGCCGACAACCAGGATTACCTGGCCTATGTCTGCCTGATCATCAGCGCGGGCGTTATTTCTCTGCACGGTTTATTGGACTGCATTGGTGAAACGCCCGATTATCACTTCATGCAATTCGCACGCTGGGCCGACACACGCCTGGCCAACGGCAGCCAGCCAGAGCTGGCCGACATGCATTTTAGCTTCTTGAAACGCCTGGAAGCTGACGACCCGACGCCGTTCAAGTCATTTCGCCGCCGCGAGTATCTGGCAACCGCCGGTCGCATGGGATTTCTGCCTGACAGCGCGCCGGTCGCTGATTTACTGGCGCAGGAAATTTGCCTGACGCGCGAGGTGATGGACGTAGGCGCGTGGTTCAAACAACGCGGCGCGGTCATTCTCATTTTGTCTGATAAACCGGATGAGGCGTCGTTGCCCACCCCCGAACAGGTGCAGGCCGGCTACCGCCCGTTGCACCGCATCACAACCCATGTCGTGGGCGAGACCCTTGCCGGTCAACTGCCCTAGTTATCCGACCAACCGTTGACTGACAAGAGACGAAGACGACCGTTGATGGCTTGATCCTGTCGTTTTTCGTCTCTTGTTTTTTGGGCTTTGCCCTGGAGATTTTGCGTCTATGCCTATCTTGCGCCCATTTCGAGCCTGGCGTTATGCTGATGGCGCCCTGGCCGATCTGTTGGTTCCCCCCTATGACGTCATCAGCCCCGCTGAACAAACCGCCTTTTATGCACGCCACCCTGACAACCTGATTCGGGTTGAGCTGGGATACGAGTACGGCGACGACAACGAGCAAAATAACCGCTATACACGCGCCCTGGCCGCCATGCACGACTGGCGCCAGCGCGGCGTTGTGCAGCGTGACCCGCAGCCCGCGCTTTACGTGTATCAGCAGACCTTCGCCTTGCCAGGGCGCGCCGAACGCCTGGTGCGCACTGGCTTCTTCAGCCGGCTGCGCCTGGCGCCCTGGGGGCAGGGCATTTTACCGCATGAAAAGACCTTTCCTGGCGCCAAGGCCGATCGCCTGGCCCTTTTGCAAGTCACCGCGCTGCAGACCGGCGCCATTTTTACCCTGTTTCGCGATCCGGACCGCGCGGTGATGGCCGCGCTGCACCCCGTGGTCGCCGCTGCCCCCGCCGCCGCGCTCACGGCCGACGACGGCAGCGAGCATCGTCTGTGGCTTGTGGACGACCCGGCCCTGATCAACCACGTGACGGAGATTTTGCAGGCGCGCACCCTCTACGTGGCTGACGGCCATCATCGCTATGAAACGGCCCTCAACTACCAGCGTCAGCGCGGCGCCAGCGACGGCGAACAGCCCTGGGATTTTGTTCTCACCTATGCCGCGCCGCTGGAGGATCCGGGCGTGCGCATCCTGGCCGCGCATCGCTGCCTGCACGATGCGCCCGGGCTATGGCCTGAAGATGTCCTGCGCACTGCGCAAGCCGGGTTCGAACTGCAACCGCTGGCTGAGATAGATTCATTGCAGACCGCATTGGCGCAAGCCCGGCCTGGATCTGGTTGTTTTGGCCTGTTGTTGCCCGGCGCGAACGGCGGCTGGTTGCTGCGGCCGCAGCCTCACCTGGCGCTGCCGGCCGATCTGCCGGCTGAACTGGCCGATCTGGATGTCACCCGTTTGCAGGAATGGCTATTGCGCCCGCTTTTGCGCCACATCACCGATGATCTGGCGGACAAGCGTTTCCTGGCGTACGAGCCGGACCTTGGCCGCGTGGTGGATGGCGTACATCAGGGGCGATACCAGGCGGCTTTTCTGCTCAATCCCACCGCGCTGCCGCAGCTGTGCGCAGTGGCTGACGCCGGGCAGGTGATGCCGCAAAAGGCTACCTACTTCTACCCCAAGCTCATTTCAGGCATCGCCATGTACGATGTGGCAACCTGGTAGATGACAGGCATTTTGTTCAAGCTGAGCTACAACCTGCAGCGCTTTCAGGCTGCGGGTTGGTCGCTGGCGCGCTGGCTGACTGCGGTTTTGCTGCTGATTAGCGCGTTGGGGCTGCTGCGCTGGCTGCCCGGCGGCTGGTTGAGCGCAGGCGTCGCGCTTGGCGCACTCGTGATCCTGTGGGCGCTGGGGCGTTGGGCGCAGAGGTGCGACTACGTGAGTTTTGCTGGCGATCACGCCGCGCCGCCCCCTGCGCGCGCCATGCTGCCCATGAGCGAGCTGACCCCGCTGCAGGCCAGCGGCAGCTTCGCCGTGGAAGGCGAGACGCAGCACTTTACCGAGCTGCCGGCTCACTACCAATCGTTCGAGATTCGCGAACATGCCATTCTTGGGCGCGTACGTCCGGCCCGTTTTTTGTTCGTCGGTCAATGGCCTGCGCCAGAGATCGGCATGTGGTACATTTTCATCCTGCCGCAGCACCTGCTCAAGGTGACAAGCGGCGTTTTGCGCCACGGGCGCAGGGCGCGCCCCGCCTTGCGCCTGGTTGTTGTCCGCACTGCAGAAGAGAAAAAACGCAATAGCTTACTGTCAGCCGGGCGTAAACGTGATAGTAATAGCGTGGTTTATCTTTCCTTCGATCGCCTGGAAGATCGGCAGCGAGTATGGGGAGACCTTCTGGTTGACGCGCCCCAGGCGGCTGAGACGTAGTTCAAATCAAAACAAGACGTAGCGTATCATCAATGAAAAGTATAATGGCAGGTTTTTTGTATGGGTTATCAGAATCAACCAAATCAGCAGAATCCACCTCATCCCTGGAGACAACCATCTTCTCAACCGGCGTCTGACCAGACCTCGACGCGTGCCAACGTAGGGCTGAAGCGTGATGATGTCACCGAACCGCAGGACGTGGCCGTTTTCTTCGATTTCGAGAATATCGTCTATTCCACGCGCAACTGCCTCAATCTGAACCCTGATTTTGGCATCTTGATGGATTGTTGCCGCAGCTTTGGGCGCGTGGTCATCGCCCGCGCTTACGCCGATTGGCGGCGCCACGCCCCCACCGTCTCGTCCATCCTTCATTCGCAAGACATTGATCCCGTTTTCGTTCCCAGCTATCAATATGGGCGCCCCGGCGCCGCCAACGGCTCCATCAAGAACAGCGTAGACATGCATTTGTGCGTGGATGCCATGCGCGTGCTCTATCGTTATCCCCATCTCAACGCCTTCGTCCTCATCAGCGGCGATCGTGATTTCATCCCGTTGGTGCGCGCCCTGCGCATGGAGGGCAAAGTGGTGGTTGGCGTCGGTGTGGCGGACACCACGTCCACCTATCTGGGACGAGCCGTGGATCATTTCGTTTTCTATCAGGACCTTCTCAGCCGCGCCGGCCAATCGGCGCGCATGGCCCCGCGCCCCGAAAATGAAGCCGTCATCCCAACCGAGGCGCCGTCGCTGCCCATGAGCGCCAATGGCAGCGGGCGCGCCGCGCCCGCGATCGAGCCGGCGGCTGCGGTTGCGCCCGAGGAAGATGGACTGTGGAGCAGCCTGCTCTACGACGCCGAGGACAACGTTTAACGCTTGATTCGATGCCCTCTTTGCTGGTCGCCGTCGTCAGGATGGGGGAGACAGGACAATCCGGGCGCATTTTGTCCAACCTGAGGTGGGCTGGCGCCCGGTTACGTGGAGGATCTCATGGCAGCCAAAACCAAAATTATCATCAGTGACCTGCATTTGGGCGCCGGCCTGGATGGGGCCGGCGGCAATGTGCTGGAAGATTTTATCAGCGACATTGATTTTGTCGAATGGCTGCACGGCTTGACCGCCGAGAGCAACGCGCGCGGCGCAGAGATGGAATTCATCATCAATGGCGATTTTCTGGAAATGCTGCAAGTGCCAGCGGTCCCGCGTTTCAACCCGACCGCAGCCTATCCCGCTTCCGTCTACGCAGCAAACGATGCGGCCGCGGCGCTCCTCAAACTGACGCACATTACCCAGGGGCACCCCGGCATCTTTGCCGCGCTGGCTGATTTCATCAGCCTCCAACCGCGACGCAACGTGGTCATCCTGCGCGGCAATCATGATCCTGAGCTTTACTGGCCGGAGGTGCAAAACGTCATTCGCAATCTCCTGGGCGCGACGGGCGAGTTGCATGACCTGCTCTATTTTCCGGCGCTCAGCTATCTGAGCGATGGCGTCTATGTCGAGCATGGCAATCAGTACACAGAGTCGGTCAACCGTTTCACCAATCCCACCCAGCCGCTCGATCCTCAAGACCCCACGAAGTTGCAATCGCTGTGGGGTTCACGATTCGTGGTGGAATACTTCAACCAGGTTGAGCGTGAGCGTCCCTGGGTGGATGGCATTGCCCCGGTGACGGGGCTGATCTGGTACGGGCTGCATTACGATTTTGCTTTTGCGGTCAAGGCGCTCCAACTGCTGCTGCAGGCCGCCCCGCGGCTTGGATTTCCGCGGGAGGTAACGCCCAAGCAAGCCGAGGCCGCCTCGACGTTGGAGGCGGAACTGGCCGGCCCGACCTCAGAGCTGCAAGCGCGCTACGAGTCTGACCCCGCCTTCCGCCGTCAGTTCGAGGCGCGCATCCTGGATGCGTTGCGCAATGTCAACGCCGACGACACCTTGCTGCCCTCGGCGCGTGCCCTTTCGCCCGAAGACGCCCTGGCGCGCGCCAACCAATTGGTGGATGAATACAAAAACAGCCTGCGCGTCGAGGCGCAACGGATCGCCAGCGAAACTCATGCGCATCTGGTGACGTTTGGGCATACGCACATGCCGGAGGTGATCGCCCTGCAGGGCGGGGCCACGTACATCAATAGCGGTACCTGGATTTGGACTGGCGATTTTTCGCACGCAACGCCCGCGCAATGGGAAGACCTGTTTCGTCATCCGTCCACCTATGCCACCCAACGCCGCTTGCACTATGTGCGGGTTGACTACGATGCGGCGGATAAACCCAGGTCGCAGCTGCTTACAGCCGGTCAGCCGGCGCCGCCGGTGACGGGCACAACGGGCGGCGGCGGCGGCAACGTGCATCCGGCGCCGGCGCGCAAAGGGTGCCTACTGGCCTTGCTCATGCTGCCTTTACGCCGCTAGGCGCGCGTGGTTCATGATTCAGCCAGCGTTGCCAACCAGGCCTGAATTCACTCATGCAACCAGAGCCAGAGGCCGCCCGGCTGCTGCGTTCACCATGCCTGAACTAACCTATGCAACCTAACGCTATTGCGCTCGATCTGCCGGCTCTGCATGCCCGCTGGCGCACCTTCATCGAAACGCGCGCATTGCCGACCGATATGGATCAATTGGTGGTCAATTCCTGGCGCCGCTGCGCGCCGCTGCTCAATCCGTATAGCGAGCCGCAGCTGGCGCGTTTGAATGAAGAAGGGCTGCGGCGCTTACTCATCAGCCAGTTCGATCTGCTGGCTATCGCCCGGCCGCTGATGGAGGACATTTACCAGGCTATCGAAGGCAGCGGCAGCCTGATGATCCTGCTGGACAATACCGGCTGTGTCTTGCTGACCCTGGGCGACGCCAGCCTGGAGCAGGAAGCCAGGCGCATGGGGCTGATCCCCGGCACTTACTGGGATGAGGGTCGTGTCGGCACCAACGCTTTTGCCCTGACCCTGGCTGAGCGCATGCCGACCCTGGTGATCGGCGCCGAGCATTTCCTGGCCTGTTATCATCACCTGGTAGATGCGGCCGCGCCGATCTTTCACCCCAGCGGACGCCCGATCGGCGTGCTGGGCGTTCTCTGCCTGACCAACGTCGTCCATCCCCATACCGCGGCCATTGTGGTGGCTGGCGCGCGCGCCCTGGAAAACCAATTGGCCGCGGACGTGATGAATCATGACGCCAACACCCACCTGACCCTGCTCAACGCCACCGTGGAGTCTATTGCCGAGGGCGTGCTGGCCTGGGACCGTAACGGGATCATCACGCAGATGAACCGGCAGGCGGCCGAGCTGCTGGGGTTGAACCCGCGGGCCGTGGTGGGGCACCCGTTGCAGCGTTCTGTGCAAGCGCAGGCCGATCTGCTCGATGCCATTCTGCACGGCAAGCCGGTGAACGACATGGAAGCCCATCTCCTGGTCAACGGCCGCCCCGTGCACTGCATGATCAACTTGAAGCCGATTCGTATCGGCGAAGAGCAGCCGATTGGCTTCCTGGCTACCTTGCAGCCCATTCAGCAGATTCACCAGATCTTCTATCGCCTGGCCGGCGCGCAGGCCACCATGACGTTGGATGACCTCAAGGGCAAATCAGCCGACATCCAGCGCGTCCGCCAGCAGGCGCACGCGGCGGCGCGCGGCCGGGGCAATGTTTTGCTCCAGGGTGAATCTGGCGTTGGCAAACATGTCGTGGCGCGCGCCATTCACAATGCCAGCCCCCGCGCCAACGGGCCTTTCATCGCCGTCAACTGCCGGGCGTTCCCGCGCGATCTGTTTCTGAGCGAGTTCCTGGGTTACGAGAGCGGCGCCTTTAGTGGGGCGCGCACCGAGGGGCGCCCCAGTAAATTCGAGCTGGCGCTGGGCGGCACGCTGTTCCTGGACGAGGTCGAGGCCATTCCGCTTGAGTTTCATTCGGTGCTTGGGCGCGTGATCGAAACCGGCGAGGTGATGCGCCTGGGCGGCACCCATATCATCCCGGTCAACGTGCGCGTCATCGCCTCCACCGACACCGACCTCGATCACCTGGTAGCGGAGGGCGCTTTCCAGGCCAATCTGCTTTACCGGCTCAGCTCGATCGTCATCGAGATGCCGCCCTTACGTCAGCGCCGCGAAGACATCCCCGAATTGATTGACACCATCCTGGCGCGCATGGGACGCGCCGCCAGTGACTTGCCTGCCGTCACGCCCGAAGCGTTGCACCTGCTCAAGAAGTACCCCTGGCCCGGTAACATCCGCGAGCTGGAGAGCGCACTGGAGCGGGCATGCAGCCTGATCGCGGCCGGCCAGCCGATTGACGTAGCCCATCTATCGGAAAACATCCGGCGCGGCGCGGTGATGATGCCCACGCGTGAAAAAGTCGAACCGGTGCTCAATATGGATGAATGGAACCGCGAAGCCATCATTCGCGCCGGCTGGGCCGCGCACGGCAACCTGACCGAAATGGCGCAGCTGCTGGGCATTAGCCGCACCACCCTCTGGCGCAAGATGCAATTCTTCAAGCTCGATGCGCGCCATTTTCAACCTGGCCCTGCCGATGCTGTTTCAAAATAGAACAATACTACCAGAATGTGTTTCACCTTGAAACAAATTTTAGCAAACCGATTGACATCTCTGACGCTTTGTGATATTTTAATCCTGTGTGATTTTTTGGGAACCGCTTAACGTCAGCGTTGATTATTCCAGCTGATTGCCGACGCGTCAAGGATGATGTATCGTATGGCTGTTTGGTCTGGTAGTGGGATGTGAAAACGCCTGCGACCCGTGTCGAGACACGAGGTCCGCGGGCGTTTCTGTTTTTCCTGCCAGAGACGGCGTCGCTCCTGGCGGCGTGGGCGCCCGTTGAGCGGAGGTTACCGGTCTTATTCTGTGGAGCGGCTGCATAGACAGCGTCACTCCGAACTGCGAAAGGAGGAATGTATATCCCCACTGACGTTGACTGCTTTGCTCCGCGTGACGCGCAGGCGCGGGGCAGACCCCGTATGAGTATTGCGTACAGCCCCATCTCGTGCTGCCGGTGTGGCAGCAAACAACGCACTAGCTAAGGTTGGAGGAAAATTTACAATGTCTCCGTTCATGGGTGAAGTGATTGGCACGATGTTGCTGATCTTGTTGGGCGATGGTGTGGTTGCTAACGTATTGTTGAGCAAGACCAAGGGCAACAACGCTGGCTGGATCGTCATTACGACAGCCTGGGCCATGGCGGTCTTCGTGGGCGCTTATTCGGTGGCGAGTGTCAGCGGTGCGCATTTGAACCCGGCCGTCACCATTGGTCTGGCCGTGGCCGGCAAGTTTGCCTGGGCCAATGTCTTCCCGTACATTATTGCGCAGCTCATTGGCGCCTTCATCGGCGCCACCCTGGTCTGGTTGCACTACTACCCGCACTGGGGCGAGACGAAGGATCAGGGCCTGAAGTTGGCTGTCTTCTCGACCGGTCCCGCCATTCGCAATATGACCTGGAACCTGATTTCTGAAATTATCGGCACCTTTGTGCTGGTGTTCGGCATTCTGGCCATCAAGGGCGTTGCCATGGATTCATCTGGCTCAGCCGTGCCGCTCAACATGGGCTCTCTGGGCATCATCCCGGTGGCCTTCCTGGTGTGGGTGATCGGTCTGGCCCTCGGCGGCACCACCGGTTATGCCATCAATCCGGCTCGTGACCTCGGCCCACGTATTGCGCACTTCCTCCTGCCCATCGCCGGCAAGGGTGACAGCGACTGGGGTTACTCCTGGATTCCCGTGGTCGGCCCCATCGTCGGCGCCGTGATTGCCGCTCTCCTTTACACCGGACTCGGCAGTTTCTAGAATTCACATGCTTTTTCCTTGCGAAGGCCTGACTTGGGGCCTTCGCAAGGTCTCGGTGATTCGTATTCCGTGAGCATGTTGGCAAATTGCTGTGATGAAAGGACGAGAGCATGAAGAAACTGATCAATAAACCGGAAGATGTCGTTCGTGAGGAACTGGAAGGGATTGTCTACGCACATTCTGATCTGGTGAAAGTATACTTCGACCCGAACTACGTCGTTCGCGCCGATGCCCCTGTCAAGGGCAAAGTGGGCGTGATTTCGGGCGGCGGCTCTGGTCACGAGCCGATGCACGGCGGTTTCGTCGGCATGGGCATGCTTGACGCCGCCTGCCCCGGCGCGGTCTTCACCAGCCCCACCCCCGATCAGATGCTGGAAGCGACCAAGGCCGTCAACGGCGGCGCAGGCGTGCTGCACATCGTCAAGAACTACACCGGCGACATCATGAACTTCGAAATGGCGGCCGATCTGGCGCGCGAAGAAGGGATTGAGATCGAGGCCGTGGTGACGAACGATGACGTGGCGGTGCAGGATAGCCTCTACACGGCCGGTCGCCGCGGCGTGGGCATCACCGTCCTGGCCGAGAAGATCACCGGCGCAGCGGCTGAAGAAGGCCGTTCGCTCAAAGAAGTGGCCGATGTCTGCCGCAAGGTCAATGCCTGGGGCCGCAGCATGGGTATGGCGCTGACTTCATGCACCGTTCCTCATGCCGGCAAACCTACCTTTGATCTGCCGGAAGACGAGATGGAAATCGGCATCGGCATCCATGGCGAGCCAGGCCGCAAGCGCATGAAGCTGGCCACGGCCGATGAAATCACCGAGATGTTGGCTGAGCCAATCATTGCCGACCTGCCGTTCCAGGCTGGCGACAATGTCCTGGCCTTTGTCAACGGCATGGGCGGGACGCCGCTGATCGAACTGTATGTCATCTATCGCAAGCTGGCTCAGATTTGCGAAGGCAAGGGCATCAAGATCGTGCGCAATCTGATCGGCTCATACATCACCAGCCTGGAGATGGCGGGCTGCTCGATCACGTTGCTCAAACTAGACGATGATCTCCTCAAGCTGTGGGACGCGCCGGTGAAGACGGCGGGTCTGCGCTGGGGTGTATAAGTTTAGCAGATTCGTTCACTAGCAGGTGACCATGACAATTTCTCGCCAAGACGCGCTTGACTGGATCAAGAACGTGGCCCAGGTACTGGCCGAGAACAAGGACTATCTCACGCAGCTTGATTCGGCCATCGGTGATGCGGATCACGGCGCGAACATGACGCGTGGCTTTCAGGCGGTGCTCTCCAAGCTGCCCACGGTGAGCGACAAGGACATTGGCACCATCTTCAAGACGGTGGGCATGACCCTTGTCTCCACGGTGGGAGGCGCCAGCGGCCCGCTCTATGGCACGTTCTTCATGCAGGCAGGGGCCGCGTCAGCCGGTAAGCAGGAGCTGTCCGCCGCCGATTGGGGCGCTGCGCTGGAAGCGGCGGTCAATGGCGTCGTCATGCGAGGCAAGGCCGTTCTCGGCGACAAGACCATGGTGGACGCGTTGACGCCGGCCCTGGAGGCTTTCAAAGACGCGGTGGCGCAAAACGTTTCTCTCGGCGTCGCGCTGGAGCGCTCGCTCCAGGCCGCCGAAGAAGGCATGAAAGTCACGATCCCCCTCGTGGCACGCAAGGGACGCGCCAGCTATTTAGGCGAACGCAGTGCGGGACACCAGGACCCTGGGGCCACTTCAAGCTATCTCATCTTGAAGTGCGCCGCTGAAACCTGGGCTAACTCTTGAGTAAATTCACGCTCGACAGGCAGAGCAGCCTGTCATATTTCACTATCAGGATCCAAAGGAGGATTCGTACATGGCTAAGTATGCAGCAGCCGTAGACCAGGGTACTACCAGCACCCGTTTTATGGTGTTCGACCACAGCGGTAAGGTCGTTTGTTACGACCAGATGGAACACGAGCAAATCTACCCCAAGCCGGGCTGGGTCGAGCATGACCCCATGGAAATCTGGGCGCGCACCGTTGATGTGATCAAGGGCGGCCTGGATAAGGGTGGCATTGATCCCAAAGAGATCGCAGCCGTTGGCATCACCAACCAGCGCGAGACCACCGTCGTGTGGAGCCGCAAGACGGGCAAGCCGTACTACAATGCCATCGTTTGGCAGGATACGCGCACGGCTGATATCTGCAACGCGCTGGCAGCCGATGGCGGCCAGGACCGCTTCCGCGCCCATGTGGGCCTGCCGCTGGCGACCTACTTCTCCGGCCCCAAGATTCGCTGGATTCTCGACAACGTCGCGGGCGTGCGCGAGGCCGCAGAGGCTGGCGATGCCATCTTCGGCAACATTGACACCTGGGTCATCTGGAATCTGACCGGCGGCACCGATGGCGGCGCCCATGTGACTGACGTCTCCAACGCCAGCCGCACGATGCTGATGAACCTGGAGACCCTGGACTGGGACGATGAGATTCTGCAGGTTATGGGCGTGCCTCGCAGCATGCTCCCCAAGATTGTAGCCTCCAGCGCCGTCTACGGCTCGGCCAAGGGCGCGCTGGCCGGTATTCCGGTTGCGGGCGACCTGGGCGACCAGCAAGCGGCCCTCTTCGGGCAGACCTGCTTCAGCCCTGGCGAGGCCAAGAACACCTATGGCACCGGCTGCTTCATGCTGCTCAACACCGGCACGAAGGCCGTCCCCAGCAAGAGCGGTCTGTTGACCACCCTGGGTTACAAGATCGGCGACGAGCCGGCTGTGTACGCGTTGGAAGGCTCCATCGCCATCACCGGCGCGTTGGTGCAGTGGCTGCGCGACAACCTGGGCCTCATCTCACGCTCGGCTGACGTGGAAAAATTGGCCGCGACGGTTGAGGACAACGGCGGTATCTACTTCGTTCCGGCCTTCTCCGGCCTCTTTGCGCCCTACTGGCGCAGTGATGCCCGTGGCGCGCTCGTCGGCATGACCCGCTACATCACCAAGGGTCACATCGCCCGCGCCGCCCTGGAGGCCACTGCCTTCCAGACCCGCGAAGTGCTCGATGCCATGAATTCTGACTCCGGCGTGGCGCTGACTGCCCTCAAGGTAGACGGCGGCATGGTCTTCAATGAACTGCTCATGCAGTTCCAGGCCGACATCCTGGGCGTGCCTGTGATTCGCCCGACCGTGGCGGAAACCACCGCCCTGGGCGCGGCCTACGCGGCCGGCCTGGCCGTCGGCTTCTGGGCCAAGGTGGAAGACCTGCGCGCGAACTGGGGCAAGGACAAGGAATGGCATCCGAACATGGACGCCGCCCATCGCCAGAAGGAATATGCCAACTGGAAGAAGGCCGTCACGCGCACCTTTGACTGGGTCGGCTAAAGTGTAAGCACAGGGCGCGCCTGAAACCGCCCGCTTTGGCGCCTGATCGGTCGCAAGGCCGGCGCAAGCGCCAGCACGGGCCTGCGGATTCAGTCAGCGCTGAAAACGGGCCGACGCCTGCACACCCTGTCGTCGGCGTCGGCCCTTCAGAACTTACGACGTAGGGTGATGAGACCGAAGGGACCTTGTGACCCTTCGGTCTTTTCACATCAGCGAGTGTTCGATCGCTGGCAACGCGGCTGCGCGGCGGGTGTTCTCAATGAACAGGTTCTGCGAGCTATTGAGAAGATGCGCAACGTGTTGCGCTGGTCAGGCGATGAACGCTCTTTGTGCAAAAGTGAGATTGCCTTATGAAACGCCTAGATACTGAGATTCTCGTGATTGGCGGCGGCGCCACCGGCACGGGAATTGCCTGGGATGCGGCGCTGCGTGGCTTCAAGGTAATTCTGGTCGAGAAACGCGACCTGACCCACGGCACCACCGGGCGTTACCACGGCCTGTTGCATAGCGGCGGCCGCTATGTCGTCAAAGATCCTGGCAGCGCAGTGGAGTGCATTACCGAAAATCGCACGCTGCGCAAGACTCATGCGCATTGCATCGAAGATACCAGCGGCTTTTTTGTGGTAACGCCGGAGGATGAGGGCGAGTATCCCGATCTGTTCAAGGCCGCGTGCGCGAAGTGCGGCGTGCCTTGCAACGAAATCCCGGTCGCGGAAGCGCTGCGCCGCGAGCCGCTGTTGAACCGGCGCATCAGTCGTGTGTTCGAAGTGCCCGACGGCGCCGCCGATAGTTTCCTCTCCACCCATGCCACGGCCCAGGCCGCCCAGCGCGCTGGCGCCCAAACGCTCGTTTATCATGAAGTCGTCAACCTCTTTTTGGAGGGCGGTGATGGCGACCGCCGCGTGGCCGGCGCGCAGGTGCGCAATGTCACCACCGGCGAAGAGATGGCCATCTATGCCAACATGACGATCAACGCCACCGGCGCTTGGGCCGGGCAGATTGCCAGGCTGGCCGGCATCCGGGTGGATGTCATCCCTGGCAAAGGCACCCTGGTGGCGATGAACCATCGTGTGGTGAACACGGTGGTCAACCGCTGCAAAAAACCGGCCGATGGCGATATCATCGTGCCGATTCATACCGTGGCCGTGATTGGCACCACGGACGAACGCGTGGTCAACCCTGAAGACCTGCGCATCGAGCCGTGGGAAGTCTATTTGATGTTGAGCGAAGGCGAGAAGCTCGTTCCCGCCATTTCCAAAGCCCGTGTGGTGCGCGCCTGGGCCGGCGTGCGGCCTTTGTACCAGGAGCACTACAGCGGCTCCAGTCGCGACGCCACGCGCGCCTTCACCCTGCTGCGCCACAACAGCCGCGACGGCGTCCAGGGGTTTTTGACCATGACCGGCGGCAAGTGGACAACCTTCCGCTTGATGGCCGAAAAAGCGGTTGACGCCGCCTGCGAACAGATTGGCGTGCGCAAACCGTGCGTGACGGCCGAAACGGTTGTCCCTGGCATCGAGCAGGGGCACTATTGGCTGGGCCATCGTCTGCACGAAGTCGAGGACAAAAAGCTGCAAGGTGAGCTGGTGTGCGAGTGCGAGCTGGTGACGCGCACGATGGTCGAGAATGCGGTGCGCCGTAACCCTCTGGTCACGCTGGATGACTTACGCCGCGATGTGCGCCTGGGCATGGGCCCTTGTCAGGGCGGATTCTGCACCTATCGCGCCTGCGGTATTCTGCACGAGCTGGGCAGCAAGCCGGCCGCGCCTGCCCGCCCACCGCTGCAGGTCAGCGAAAACGACGCCACCTGGGAAGTGGCCTATCTGCAATCGCCCGCGCACAACAACGGCCCCAGCGCGCCCGGCCAGGCGGCGTTGCCCAACCAGGCCATTACGGTGGATGACGCCAATCTGCTCTTGCGCGATTTCCTGCAAGAACGCTGGAAAGGCCTGACGCCGATCCTGTGGGCGCAGCAGCTCAAACAGGAACGCCTGGATGAACTGATCTACCTCAGCCTGATGAACACCGATCACCTCCCTGGCGGCGACCGTCAAGGCCCCCTGAGCACGTTCTGGCAGTTCGACACCACGCCGAACGAGAAAACGGAGCGCCAACATGCTTGATTTACTTGTAATCGGCGCGGGCCTGGCCGGTCTGCAGGCCGCTTATACGGCCGCGCGCGCCGGCGCGCGCGTGCGGTTGATTGCCAAAGGACTGAGCGCCACCCACTGGGCCGCGGGGACGGTGGATGTGCTGGGCTATGCGCCGGCCGTTGAAGGCGCCGCGCCCGCGTGGGTGCAACGCCCGCTCGCTGCGCTTGCCAGCCTGCCGGCGCCCCATCCCTACGGCTTGCTCGGACGTGAGCAGGTGGCCGGCGCGCTGGATGCCTTCACGGCTCTGGCGCGTGAGGTGGGCGTGCCCTATGAAGGCAGCGCCAGCGGCGACAACCTGCTGCTGCCGTCGCCGGTGGGCGCGGCGCGGCCTGCGTTTTTGGCCCCACGCGCCCAGCGCGATGGGGACCTCAGCCGCGCGGAGCCGCTCCTGATCGTCGGTTTTCAGGGGATGCGCGACTTCTACCCTGAGCTGATCGCCGCCAACCTCAACAAACAGGGCTTTGCCGCGCGGGCGGCCTTCCTGCCGTTGAGCCTGCTGACGGCTCAGCATGACCGCAACACGGTGCAGCTGGCCCTGGGCCTGGATGATTCACTGGTGACGGCTCGGTTGGGCGGCGAACTCAAGCGCCTGGTCAAGCCGGGCGAGCGCATCGGCCTGCCGGCCATTTTAGGCATGGTCAATCATGCGCGCGTGCTGAACGATTTGCGCACGCAAACCGGCGCGATCGTTTTTGAAATTCCCACCCTGCCGCCAAGCGTGCCGGGCCTGCGCCTGCATGCCGCTTTGCGCAAACAGATCGAAGCGTTGGGTGTACGCGTTGAAATTGGGATGGAGGGCATCGGCTTCCACGCGGAAGGCGACGTGATCCAATGGGTGGAGACTTCCACCAGCTCGCGGCCGCTCAAACATCGGGCGACGAAGTTCCTGCTGGCCACGGGCGGTATTCTGGGCGGCGGCTTCAACAGCGACTACCACGGCCGCGTCTGGGAAGTGATCTTCAACCTGCCGTTGACGACGCCGCAGCAGCGCCATCAGTGGTTCCAGCCACAGTTCATGGATCCGCAAGGACACCCCGTCTTCCGCGGCGGCGTCGCGGTGAACCGTGACTGGCAACCGGTCAACGCTGACGGCACCCTGGTCTATCGCAACCTGTGGGCGGCAGGCGGCCTGTTAGCCGGGGGTGACTACATCCAGGAGCGAAGCCTGGAAGGCGTTGCACTGGCCAGCGGCTACGCCGCCGCGCAGCAACTCATGCAGGCGGCGTAAGGCGACGGCCTGGCGTTTCAGCATTTACGAACGGACTAACCCTATGCACACGATTTCCTGGAACTCGGTTGGCGAATCGCTAGACGAGTGCATCAAATGTAACATCTGTACGAGCTACTGCCCGGTGGCCGCGGTGACAGATCAGTTCCACGGCCCCAAGTATTCAGGGCCGCAGGCGCAGCGTTTTCGCGAGAACGGCCAGCCTCATTCGCCCGATCATTCGGTGGATTACTGCTCTGGCTGCCGGGTCTGCAATGAAGTCTGTCCCACAGGCGTGCGCATCGCAGAGATCAACGCCCGCGCCCGCGCCCAGATGGTGGCAGAGCACGGCATTCCCCTGCGCAACCGCCTCTTGGGGCGCAATGAGATGTTGGGCAAGGTGGGCAGTTTCGCCCCGGCCCTGGCCAACCTGGCCATGCACAATCCTTTCAGCCGGTTGCTGGCCGAAAAGGTGATGGGCATTGCGCGCGGCGCGCCCTTGCCGCACTGGAGCACCGACGGCACGTTTGGCGATTGGATGAAGCGCACCGCGGCGCAACGTCTGCGCGCGGAAAAGAAGGTGGTTTACTACCACGGCTGCGCCACGATGTATTACGAACCGTTCATCGGTCAGGCCGCCGTCCTCGTCTTCGAACACCACGGCTACGAAGTCATCGTGCCGCCGCAGAACTGCTGCGGCCTGCCCATGCTCAGCAACGGTGAGTTCAAAGCCGCGCAGAGCTATCACGAACACAACGTCGGTTACCTGGCCCCTTACGCCGCGCAGGGATATCCCATCGTCGGCACCAGCACAAGCTGCACGTTGACGCTCAAAGAAGAGGCGCCTGAGCTGCTGGACATGGACGACGCCGCGGCGCAGCAGCTCAAGATGGCGACCTGGGACATTTTCGAGTGGCTGCTCGACCTGGTGGATAAGGGCGAGTTCCGCACCGATTTCAAGAACGTCGAGATGGTGCTGCCCTATCACGCCCCGTGCCAATACCGCGCTCACCGCGTTGGCAAACCGTCCCTGGACATCATGCAGATGATCCCTGGCCTGGATGTGCGCGACAGCCACGCGCGCTGCTGCGGCATCGCCGGCACCTATGGCTACAAGGTCGAGAAATATCAGATCGGCATGGATGTCGGCGAAGAGCTGTTCAGCTTTGTGCGCGACCAGGGCGACGAAGCGACGATCACGGCCTGCGATTCGGAGACATGCCGCTGGCAGCTGGAGCATGGCACGCACAAGCCCAGCCGTCATCCGATCGAGATTGTGGCTGCCGCCTACGGCTTGTACGACCTGGAGAAACGCAGACCGCTGTCAGCATGAGTGGTAGGCCATGATGCCGGTTGCAACGTGGACGCCAATAGACTGGGAGAGCGCCTGGGCGCCGTATGACGAGGCAACGTATGCGGATGTCCTGGCGCTCATCCAGCCAGACGACGTCGTGCTCGATCTTGGCGCGGGCGACCTGCGGCTGGCCAGACGCCTGGCCGGCCGCTGTCGTCAGGTGTTCGCACTGGAACGACAGGCGGCTGTGCTGGCCCAGGGCGACCTGGCGACCTTGCCTGCGAACCTGACCGCCATCTGCGCGGACGCGCGGACCTGGCCCTGGCCGCAGGGGCTTACCGTTGCCGTCCTGTTGATGCGGCACTGCACCCAGTGGGCGGCCTATGCCGAGCGGCTGCGTGGCCTGGGCTGTTTTCGGCTCATCACCAACGCCCGTTGGCGCCTGGGTGTGGAGGCGATTGATCTGCGCGCCGGCGCGCCCTGGCGCGCTTTCGCCGGGGGTTGGTATGCCTGCCGCTGCGGCGCTGTGGGCTTCAAATGGCTCCCCGCAGCCGCGGCCGTTCCCATAGAGACGCAGGAAGTTCTCACTTGCCCGTTGTGTCAACCTGCTCTCAACCTGTGACCAATCACATCATAAGGATACCGTCATGACATTGCGACTCGAAGGTAAACGTATTGCTATTTTGCTAGAGGAAGGCTTCGAAGACCTGGAGTTTTGGGCGCCGTTGATGCGCATGCAAGAGGAAGGCGCGCACGTCACCATCGTGGGCCTGACCGCGGGCAAGACCGTCAAGAGCAAGACCGGCGCGTTGACGGCGACGGCCGACGTGGCCGCGGCCGATGTGCAGGCATCTGATTTCGATGGCCTGATCGTGCCTGGCGGCTGGGCGCCCGACAAGCTGCGTCGCTACGCGGCCGTGACCTCGCTGGTGCGCCAGGTCTATGACCAGGGTAAAATTGTTGCCATGATCTGCCACGCCGGCCTGGTTGGAATCTCAGCCGGCATCGTGCGGGGGCATCGCAGCACCGGAAGCCTGGGCATCAAGGATGATCTTCTCAACGCGGGCGCCACGTGGGTGGACGAAGCGGCTTTCCGTGACGGCAACCTGGTTTGGGGGCGCGTGGTGCCCGATATTCCATTTTTCTGCCGTGAATTGGTGGCTGCGCTCGCCTGAATCATCCCCGCTGGCCACGAAGGCGATAGGTTGATTGCATCGCCTCCGCATACCAGCCATCATCTCGCAAGAGAGGTTTCTATGGTTGGCCTCGTCATTGTATCCCACAGCTATTGTCTTGCCCAGGGCGTCCTGGAGCTGACGCGTCAGATGGCGGCCCCTGAGGTCAAGCTGGCGGCCGCCGGCGGCCTGGATGACCCCGACCATGCCCTGGGCACCGACCCCTTCCTGGTGCAGCAGGCCATCGAGGCGGTGGACGGCCCCGACGGCGTCCTGGTTTTGATGGACCTGGGCAGCGCCATCTTGAGCGCAGAAATGGCCCTCGATTTTGTGTCAGAGGAGACGCGGCCGCGGGTTCTCCTCTGCGAGGCGCCTTTGGTTGAGGGCGCTCTGGCTGCAGCCGTGCAGGCTGGCCTGGGCAGCCCGCTGGCCGTGGTGGCAGCCGAAGCGCGCAGCGGTCTGCTGCCCAAGGCGACGCATTTGGGCCTGCAGATGCCGGCGGCCGCGCCGCCCATTGCCCCTTCCCATGCGCCTGAGCCAACGGTCGCCGCGCCCAGCGGCCAGCTGCGCCTGACGGTAGGCAACCGACTTGGCCTGCACGCGCGACCGGCTGCGCGCTTTGTCCAGACCGTGGGCCAGTTTGCCAGCAGCGTGACGGTGCGCAACGTGACGCGCCAGGGGCCGGCCGTCAATGCGCGCAGCATCAACCTGGTGGCGACCCAGGCCATCCGCCAGGGCGACGAGATCGAAATCAGCGCCAGCGGCGCGGACGCCGACGCGGCCTTAGCGGCCTTGCAACGCCTGGCCGACGAAGGCTTTGGCGATGGCATCGAGCCGCTGGCTGAGGCGTTGCCTGCGCCGTTGCCGCCGCGGCTTGAGGCGCCGGCCGTGGAGCCATCTGCCCAGGAAAGCCTGTCCTCGTGGCAGGGGGTGGCCGTTTCTCCCGGCATTGCCATTGGGCCGGCCCGTCGCTTCGAGCCGCTGGCGCCG
>DAISHS010000001.1:0-58963 GCA_036822415.1 Chloroflexota bacterium | reverse complement strand
AGGCGCTGCGCAAGGGGCTGGCTTACTGCTGGAGCGTGGCCGTAGCCGCACAACCCGAAACCGGAATGTCGCTGATGGAACGCTGGTGCGCCAGTCCCGATCGCGACGTGCGCTGGATCATGCGCCAAAACCTGGGCAAGCAGCGGCTGATCCGTGTCGCCCCCGACTGGGCCGCGGCGTGGTGCGCAACATTGGACAAATGAACGGAGGTTTCCATGCCCCAACAGTCCTGTGAGAACTGCCCCATCCGCAAGCAGGCAGAAAACTGACATGAAGATCATGACATCGTTGACGGCGGCCCGGCCGCCCGGTTCATCCAGCGCTTTGCCGAGCTCATCCAGGCCGGCGCGGGACTGGCGGATGCCCCGTAAACGCCGGGCGGAGGCGCGTTGAAATGGCTCCGCCATATGGCACAGGAGTGGGTTGATGACTGAGTCAACCCGTATCACTGGGGAGCCAGGGCGTCTGGCTCATCATCCATAAGAAGAAGCGCGGCAAGAAGGTTGCGGGGCGCTGGAAGGTCAGGCAGGGCGCAGCTCGCCGAGGAGCGCGGCGATCCGGCGCGCGCGAGTCGCCGGCGCCTTTGCTTCCTCAACCTGCCGCACGTACTCCTTGCGCCGCGTGTATGACAGCGCGTCGAACGCCGCAGTTGCGCCCGGCTGGCCGGCGAGCGCCGTGGCCAGGTCAGTCGGAACCTCGACCGTCCGCGGCGCCAGGTCCAGCTCGATCGTCACCGTCACCTGATCGCCGGCCTTCACGCCGGCGGCGGTTCGGTGCTCCGCGGCCAACGGCAGCATGAAGAGCTCGCCGTAGGCGGCGACGGTGCTGCGATAGGTGTAGCCGTTCAGGCTCACCGTCACCGTAGGCCGCTTGCCCACGCCCAACGCGGCGACGACCGCGGCCGGCACGCGCAGGCCGGTGGCGTTCGAGTCCTCCGCCTGCTCGACCACTGTCGTGAATGTCGCGCTCATCGCCGTCCTCCGTCAGTCCTCATCCAGGGATCATGCCGCATCGTAGGCGCGACGCAAGGCGGCGATGTCGAGCTTGCGCATTTGCAGCATCGCCTGCATGACGCGCTGCGCTTTCTGGGGATCCGGATCGCCGAGCATCTCGCCCAGCGCGGTCGGTACGATCTGCCACGAGAGGCCGTAGCGATCCTTCAGCCAGCCGCACTGCTGCACTTCGCCCCCTTCCGCGAGCTTCGCCCACAGCTCGTCCACTTCCTCCTGCGTCTCGCAGTTGACGAAGAGCGAGATGGCCTCGGTGAACTGGAAGTGCGGGCCGCCGTTGAGCGCCATGAACTCCTGACCGGCAAGCCGGAAGGTGGCGGTCAGCACCGCTCCCGGCGACCCCGGCGCGTCCACGTCGTAGCGCGACACGCTCAGGATCTCGGAATCCTTGAACAGCGAGACGTAGAAGTTCATCGCCTCTTCGGCCTGGTGGTCGAACCACAGGTAAGGGGTGATCTTTGGCATGGTGACCTCTCCTTTGCAGGTGCTTGAGATAGCTCATCGTACAGGTGTGCGAATCAATAAACAGTAAGCCCGGTGCAAATCCGAACGATGTGTGCGCAATAGCACATCAATCCCCCCCTGCACGGATGGGAATGGCGACGGCAGCGCCGTGTGCGACATGGGCGCCTACGAGATGCCGTGAGGATAGGCGCACAAGGGTCGGGATACCGCAGCGCTCCTTGCCCTACGCTGTGTTATAGGCTATAATCTGGCCGATGCCTGAGCGCGCACAGGTATTGCGTAGACACCTCCGCTGCAAATTGGAGACCGGACATGAACCAAGCTGCCACACGGTGGCTAATCCAGGCAACTGACGACCTGAACACCGCAGTGATTTTGTTCGACTCAAGACGGCACGGCCCATGTGCGTTTTTCTGTCAACAGGCGGCAGAGAAAGGGCTCAAAGCAATGCTCTACCAGGTCGGGGAGCGTCCTTGGGGTCACAGCGTTTCTTCGCTGTTGGATCAGGTTTGTGCGGTTTACGGGATTGATCCTGCTAATACTCCGCAAGCCGAAGCCCAAGCGCTCGATGAGCATTACATGCGCCCACGTTACCCTGATGCGCGCACGGACGTTGAAGCCGAATACGATGCGGATACGGCTGCGGAGGCGCTGCAAGAGGCGCAAACGGTCCTGATTTTTGTGAGAAAGAGACTATTCGATGCTTGAGAAATTGGTGACGCTTAGCCAGTTGCCGATATGGGCTGACGCGTATGCCCAGGCTGTAGCTGCTGCCTACAACCCAGACTGCATCATCCTCTTTGGCTCAGTCGCCCGCAGGACTCAACGCCAGGACAGCGATATTGATATCCTGGTGATCGGCGGCGACCTGCCAGCCAACCATCGCGCCCGTTTTCGCTTACTGATGCAACTGCGCCCCCGGCTGGCCCCGATCCAGGTACAAACCTACATGCGGAGCGAGTGGGAAGAAATGATCGCCGCCAAACACGTCACGGTCCTCGAGGCCTTGCGCGACGGCAAGGCGTTACATGGGCAGGCGCTCTTTGCCAGGTGGCATGAGCAGTTCCAACGTTGGCTGGCGCTCGGCCTTCGCCGCACCGAATGTACCTGGGTGATTCCACCCGCCCTGCGCCGTGAACCGGCACGACCCTAGAGGAATCTATGCAACTAAAATTCATAAGCGTCCTGGTTGAAGACCAGGCGCGCGCCCTGCAGTTCTACACGACGGTTCTTGGCTTCGAGAAAATGGCTGACCTCCCGATGGGCGAGTATCGGTGGCTCACCGTCACGTCACCAGACGGGATGGAAGGGGTTGAGCTCGTGCTCGAGCCGCTGGGCTTCGAACCGGCGCGCGCCTATCAGAAGGCGCTCTTTGACGCCGGCATTCCTGCCGCCGCGTTCATCACCCAGAACATCAGCGCCGAGGTGGCGCGCCTCAAGTCCCGCGGCGTGAAATTCCTGGGCGAGCCGCAGGCCATGGGGCCTATCACGGCGGTTCGCTTCGAAGACACCTGCGGGAATCTCATCAATCTCGTGCAGCCAGGGGTTTGACACGGCTTGCGTTGAAACGCGCGCAGGACGAAAGACCTCTGCCGCCACGTAAAGGCAGTCGGTTCGCCATAGGCTGTTACGCCGCCACGTGCAGCCGATACCCTACGCCAGGCTCTGTCAGGATGAGCTGCGGGCGCGCCGCGTCCGGCTCCAGCTTGTGGCGCAGGTTGCTCATGTTCACGCGCAGCAGGTGCGTCTCGCCCTCATAGCCCGAACCCCACACCTGCCGCAGCAGCTGCCGGTGCGTCAGCACCTTGCCGGCATGCACGACCAGGACGCGCAGCAGGTCGTATTCGGTCGGCGTCAGCTGCACTTCGCGGCCAGCAACCGTCACCAGGCGGCGCGCCAGGTCCATCGTCAGACTGCCCGAGGTGAAAACCGGAGCCACAGCCGGCGCGCTGGCGCGGCGCAAGGCCACGCGCATCCGCGCCAGCAGTTCGCCCATGCCGAAGGGCTTGGTCACGTAGTCATCGGCGCCCATGTCCAGGGCCGCCACCTTGGCCGCTTCCTGTTCCTGCACCGTCACGATAATGATCGGTATCTGCGTCCACTCGCGCAGCCGCCGCGTGACCTCGATGCCGTCCATGTCCGGCAGGCCGAGGTCCAGGAGCACCAGGTCGGGGCGGTGGGCGACGACCGCGGACAGCCCCTCCTGCCCGCTGCTGGCTTCGAACAGACTGTAGCCGTGCCCGGCCAGGGCGGTGTGCAGGAAACGACGGATGGCCGGCTCATCATCCACCACTAACACGCGTGGCCCACTCTCGCTCATGCTGATTCACTCCTCATGCTCGGCGCTGCCGGCGCGCAGGGCAACGCCAGGGTGATGGCCAGGCCGCCGCCGGGACGGTTTTGCGCCCAGATGCGGCCGCCGTGACTTTGCACGATGCCCCGACAAATAGCCAGCCCCAGACCGGTTCCGCTGACGCGTGGCAGGCGCTGCACGCGATAGAACTTGTCGAAGATGCGCTCCAGGTCTTCCTCCGGAACCCCATCGCCGCGATCGCAGACCGAAATCTGCAGCGCGCCCCCCGTGACTTGCGCAGTGACCGCGATCGGCGTGCGCGGCGGCGAGTATTTCAGCGCGTTCTCCAGCAGGTTGACCAGCACCTGCACCATCAGGGCAAAATCCATCGGCAGCAGCAGCGATGGCGTCTCTAGCACGAGCGGCCGGTCTTCCAGGCGGCTGCCCAGGCGGTCGAGGGCTGCGCTGACCACTTCCTGGATGTCGCACGGCTCCGGGCTGGCGCGCAGCGCGCCAGCCTCGATGCGCGTCATGTCCAGCAGGTTGCCCACCAGGTGATTGAGGCGGTCCGCCTCCTCGCGCGCCATCGTGATCAGGCTGCGCTGCGCGGCGTCTTCGAGATGGGCGCCTTCTTCCTCCAGGCTGGTCAGCGTGCCGGTGATCGAAACCAGCGGCGTGCGCAGGTCGTGCGAGATGGAATGAAGCAGGGCGCGCTGCAGTTCTTCCGTCGCCTGCGACAGGCGCGCCTGCTGGGCCTGCGCGGCCAGCTCCGCGCGCTCGATCGCCAACGCCGCCTGACTGGCAAAGACTGCCAGCAGCCGCTGCTGGTCCGGGGCCAGGTGGGAGTCAGGATCGAGCGGCTGCACGCCCAAAACGCCAATCACGCCGCGCGCCGTTTGCAGCGGCAAGTAGCGCACGCGCGCGGTCGCCAGGGTGTTCGTGCCGCGACCGGCCGGCTGTCCCTGCTCGAAGGTCCAGCTCGCAGCCGCCAGCTCGCTCTCATCGAGCGCCTGGGCCTCGCTCAGACCGCGCGGCCGCAAATGGTCGCCCACCGGCAGCAGAATGACCGCGGCGCGGCTGAAGGTCTGGTTGACGTGGCGCATAACGACATGCACGATGTCGTCCAGGTCGCTGGCGGAGGCGAGATCGCGGCTAAGCTCATACAGGGCGACGGCTTGCGCTTCGCGCCGCCGCGCGGCCGCGGCCTGCTCGCTTGAGCGCGCGGCCAGCGAGCTGATCACCAGGCCCACGAAGAACAGTCCGATGAAGGTGAAAACGTACTCCGTATCGGCGACGGTCAAGGTGAAACGCGGCTCGATCAGGAAAAAGTCAAACGCCAGCACGCCCAGCGCGGAGGTCAACAGGGCAGGGCCGCGGCCCAGGTAGAGCGCGGCCACCACCACGGCCGCCAGGTAGAGCATCACCAGGTTGGTGGGCGAGATCAAGCGGTGGATCGGCCAGCCCAGGGCGGTGACGCCCCCGACCAGCACAAGGCTCCAGAGATAGCGAAGCCGTTTTCGGCGCGCCGCAGCTTGTGATGGGAGCCAATCGTTTTCGCTGTTGATAGACGCAAAATCAGTGCGCACGTTTCCCCTCAAGCCAGTTGTCTGTGGTCTATTCTACTCCATCCAGCGCCAGGTTCAACATTCACCCACCCGGCGGAAACGTGCCACGGGGCGCGCAGAAGCGTAACGTCCTCGCCCAAGCATAGGCGCAAACGCATCAACTGAGCGACAAGAAAGACAACCGTGGCGTCAAGGAAAGGTCAATTTGGCCCCAAAACCCTTGACGCCCGCCGCCGGCGAGAGTAGGATCACTCTGGTTCGTCAACCGCGGGCGCGCATGCCTGTGCCCGCGCGATTGGGTGACAAGGATGGTGAAAATCATGGCGATTATTGAGGCGCAATCGAATCCCAACCCCGCGCTCATTTACGTGGACGCTAATTATCAGCCGGTGCGTTCATGGCGCACCTGGCTGATCGGCCGTCCGCTGGCCACGGCCGATGCGCCCCACCAGGCGATCGGCAAGGCGATCGGGCTGGCCGTCTTTGCGTCGGACGCGCTCTCGTCCACCGCGTACGCGACCCAGGAAATTTTACTTATCCTGGCCATCGCAGGGACAGGCGCGTTCACGCTCGCTTTCCCGATCTCGCTGGCCATTGCCGCCCTGTTGATCATCCTGACCATTTCCTACGAGCAGACCATTCACGCGTATCCCGGCGGCGGCGGCGCGTACATCGTGGCGCGCGACAACCTGGGGGAGCTGCCGGCGCAGACGGCCGGCGCGGCGCTGCTCACCGACTATATCCTGACCGTCGCTGTCTCGATCTCGTCCGGCGTCGCGCAGATCGTTTCAGCCTTCCCGGCGCTCTACGCCTACCGGGTAGAAATCTCGGTCGCGCTCGTCTTCCTCGTGATGCTGGTCAACCTGCGCGGGGTCAAGGAATCGGGCGCGACCTTTGCCGTTCCTTCCTACTTCTTCCTGCTCATGATGTTCGTGACCGTCATCGTGGGCATGATCCGCTACCTGACCGGCGGCCTGGGCGGAGTCGTCAATCCGCCGCCGCTGGAAATGATGCACGAGATGCAGGCCATATCTTTGTTCCTGATTCTCAAGGCCTTCGCCAGCGGCACCACCGCCCTCACCGGCGTGGAGGCGATCTCCAATGGCATTACCGCGTTCCGCGAACCGAAAAGCCACAACGCAGGCGTCACACTGATCTGGATGTCCACCATCCTGGGCACACTGCTGCTGGCCATCACCTTCCTGGCCGGCAAGATCGGCGCCATCCCCTCGGAGAGCGAAACGGTGATTTCGCAGCTGGCGCGCACGGCCTACGGCGAGCGTGGGGCGCTCTACCTGGCCACGATCGTGGCCACGACGCTGATCCTGATCATGGCCGCCAACACCTCGTTTGCCGACTTTCCCCGCCTGGGCGCGCTGCACGCGGGCGACGGATTTCTGCCCAAGCAGCTGATGCACAAAGGCAGCCGGCTGGTTTACTCGCGCGGCATCCTGGCGCTGGCGCTGGTGGCATCCTGCTTGATCGTGATCTTCAATGCCAGCGTGACGGCGCTGATTCCGCTGTACGCGATCGGCGTGTTCCTGTCGTTTACCCTGTCGCAGGCCGGTATGGCCCGCCGCTGGTGGCGCGTCGGCCACCTGGCGCCGGGCGCAGAGATCAAAGATCCTGGCTCGACGCTGCGTTATGAGCCTGGCTGGCAGCTCAAGATGGCGATCAACGGGGTTGGCTCCGTGGCCACGCTCATCGTCATGTTCGTTTTCACGATCACGAAGTTCCGCGACGGCGCCTGGATCATCGTCATCCTGGTGCCGACGCTCGTCTTGATTTTCTTTCGCATTCACTATCATTACAAGCGGCTGGCCAGGCAGTTATCGCTGGAGGACTACGGCGCCCCGCCGCGTGTGGGCCGCCACCGCGTCATCGTGCCCATCGGCGGCGTGCATCGCGGCTCGCTGGCCGCGCTCGCCTACGCCAAGGCCCTTTCGCGCGACGTCACCGCGGTGCATGTGGCGCTCGATGCGGCCGAGGCCGAAAAAGTGCGGCGCAAATGGGAGACCTGGGGCGAAGGCGTGCGGCTAGTGATCCTCGATTCGCCCTACCGGCTCCTCATCGAGCCGCTGCTGGCCTACATCAACAAAGTGGATGCGCAACGTCAGCCCAACGAAGTCATGTCAATTATCGTGCCTCAGTTTGTGCCCAAACACTGGTGGGCCAACGCGCTGCACGCACAGACCGCGTTCATGCTGCGCATGGCGCTGCTCTTCAAGCGCGGCATCGTCATCACCGACGTGCCGTACCAGGTCGAGTAGGCTGATAGAAAAAGTTTGAATCCACGATCTGAGCCAGGGGCTCCGGCGCGCCCGCAGAGGCGCGCCCGGTGCGCCTGGAATCAGCGCGCCCTGCGCCCGGCCGGTTGCGCCCTTGCACGCTAAGCCGATTGCCAGCCAAGCGATTATCAACTACAATAGGCGTGGTGATATTTGGCGACCACCCGCGTTCGATGCAGGAGACGTTGCTGTGTTGAAGGTATAAAACATTGTTGATGCACAACCATTGTTACAAAAGCGCTAGACCCTACAGGAGTTAGGAATGACGATTCTCGGTCTGCATCACATCACGATTGTCTGCGCTGATGCGCAGCGCACGATTGACTTCTACGCCGGCCTGCTCGGCCTGCGCCTGGTCAAATTGACGGTCAATTTCGATGACCCCGACAGCTATCACCTCTACTTTGGCGATGAACTGGGCCGGCCGGCCACGGCCATCACCTTTTTTGAGTGGCGCAACGCTCCCCCTGGCGCGCCCGGCATTGGCGGCACGCATCACGTTGCTTTGCAGGTGGCGGACGAGCCGGGCCTGCTGCAATGGAAACGCCGCCTGACCGATGCCGGCGTGGCGGTGAGAGGCCCCTTCGACCGGCGCTACTTCAAGTCCATCACTTTCCGTGACCCCGATGGCACGATCCTGGAAATTGCCACCGTGGGGCCTGGCTGGACCGTGGATGAGGCCGCGGCTGACCTGGGGCGCACCGTGCGCCCGCCGCTGGTCAACCAGATCAGCCAGCCGCGCGATGAGGCGCAAAGCGAGGCCGCGACCTGGCCGGAGCCTGTGCCGGTGATCCGCGCCGCGATGGCGCTCAGCCGTGGCATGCACCATATCAGCGCGTTCAGTGCTGATATTCAGCGCACCCACGCCTTCTTCGGTGATCTCCTGGGCATGCGCCGGGTCAAGATGACCGCGGACTTCGATGATCCCGCGTCCGCGCACTGGACCTGGGGCGTGGGCGACGGCGCCCCCGGCACACTCATCTCCTATCTCGAACGCAACCCACGACACGTGCGCCGTGCGCGCATGGGCGTCGGGCAAACGCACCATTTTGCCCTGGCCGTGCCCGATGAGGCCACGCAGCTGGCCTGGCGCGAGAAGATCATGCAGGCCGGGTTCCGGGTTTCGCCCGTCATGGATCGCATCTACTTCAAGAGCATCTACACCAACGATCCCGATGGACATATCGTCGAGTTAGCCACGCGCGGGCCTGGCTTTGCGGTGGACGAGGATGCGGCGCACTTGGGGCGCCAACTGCGCCTGCCGCCGTGGCTCGAATCGCACCGCGCCGAGATTCAAGGCGTCCTGCGACCGGTCAGCGCACCGACCTGGGCGCCGCCTGCGTAGGAGCCTGAACCGATGAACATGAGCACGACCCGACTGACGATTCCCGTGACCACGCGCGTGCCTGGTCCGCACCAGGGGCAGCCGATTTACGCCCTGGGCGCGCCGTTGGCGCAGGCCCGCGCCGCGATGCTGCTGGTGCATGGCCGCGGGGCCACAGCCCAGGATATTTTGACCCTCGCGCCTGTGCTGGAAGATCCCGCGTTTACCTACCTGGCGCCGCAGGCGGCCGCGTCCACCTGGTATCCCGCCTCCTTTCTATCGCCCCTGGCCCGCAACGAGCCGGGCATCACCTCCGGACTGGCGGTGCTCAGCGATCTTCTGGCCTTCCTGGAGGCCAACGGCATCCCGGCGACGCGCACGCTGCTGGTCGGGTTTTCACAGGGCGCCTGTCTAGCCCTGGAATTTGTGGCCCGCCATGCCCGGCGTTACGGCGGCGTGGCCGGCCTCAGCGGCGGCTTGATCGGCCCTGACGACGCGCCGCGTACGGATCGTGGGACGTTGGCCGGCACGCCGATTTTCCTGGGCTGCAGCGACGTGGATCCGCACATTCCCCAAGCCCGAGTGCTGGCAAGCGCCGCGATCCTGCGCAGTCTGGGCGCCGACGTCAGCACACGCCTCTACGCCGGTATGGGGCACACCATCAATGAGGATGAGGTGGAGGCGGTGCGGGGGCTGATGGTTGACGCCATTGCACCTTGAGCGGCCTGGCAATGCTGCCAACCTGCGCTTCAAACACGTAGGCGGAAAACGTTGCCCATTTAAGTAAGTCAAGACCAGATAGAAAAAGGGGTCTCACTGTGGTAGAAACCTATCCGATGCTTTCTTTCACCCCTGAAGCGCTTGGCCCCCGTGATGCGTATCGCCTGTTGATCAGTGTCCTGGTGCCACGGCCCATCGCCTGGGTCTCCTCGCTGGGCGCGCAGGGTTCACGCAACCTGGCGCCCTTCTCGTTCTTCGGCGGCGTAGGCAATTACCCGCCCACGATCATGATCTCGATCGGTCAACGCCGGGGGCGCCCTAAAGATACGCTGCACAACATCCAGGAAACGGGCGAATTCGTCGTGCACATCGTGGACGAAGCCCTCGCGCCAGCCATGAACCTCACTTCGGGTGAATACGGCTACGAGGTGGACGAGTTCGAGCTGGCGCAGCTGGCGACTGCGCCGTCGTTGACGGTGCGACCGCCCCGCCTGGCTGCGGCGCCGGTCGCGCTGGAGTGCAAACTGAGCCAGCTCATCCCGGTGGAAGACACCACCTACACGATGGTGCTGGGGCGGGTGCTGCACTTTCACGTGCGCGCGGGGCTGCTGCGCCCCAATGGCCTGGTAGACGCCGATCTTCTACGCCCGGTGGCGCGGCTAGGCGGCGATGAATATGCCACCCTGGGCGTCGTCTTCGAGATGCAGCGCCCACCCGCTTGATCCCAACCTCAAGGAGAACAATGATGCCTATCTGGTTTACACCGGCCTCACCGGACGCGCTCAACGCCCTGTCCACGCGCACACTGTCGCAGCACATCGGCATTGAATTTTTGGAAGTGGGCGATGATTACGTCAAAGCGCGCATGCCGGTGGACGAGCGTACCGTGCAGCCGGCCGGTATCTTGCACGGCGGCGCCAGCGTCGCGCTGGCCGAAACGTTGGGCAGCGTCGCTGGCACGCTGTGCGTTGACCCGCGCCAGAAGATGGTGGTCGGCCTGGAGATCAACGCCAACCACATCCGCGCCCTGCGCAGCGGCTTTGTGATCGGCATCGCGCGCCCGGTGCACCTCGGCGGCGCCACGCAGATCTGGGACATCCGCATCAGCAATGAACAGGACCAGTTAGTCTGTGTGTCACGGCTGACCCTGGCCGTGCTCAATCGCGAGCGGCCCAACAGCGGCGCCTGATTGGCGCGCCTTCTTGCCGACGCAACCTTGCTGGTCATGGCCTGAGTGCATTTCAGTTTCGGGGTGTAGTCCACGCAGGTGGACTTCGCAATCGTTGCAGCGACTTGCAGTCGCCCGATCTGCCCCCAGTTTGAATTGCACCCTCGTGGCCTGAGTGAGTTGCTTGCCTTTCGTGGCCGTGTTACAATCCATCGCGTCATCCTGTGTTCTCGTTCATTTCGCGTGCAGCCGGCGCAAGGCCGCCAGGGATAGCGGCGCCCCTGCGGGTTGCACCGATCAGATTGCCAAAGCCTCCCTGTGTTCTTGAGCCTGTGTTCTTGAGAAGAAAGCGTACAACCTTGTTCGTGAAAGGACTCTCTTCATGCCGTCCCAATTGAAAATTGCGATGATCGCCTCGGAATGTGTTCCCTACGCCAAGACCGGCGGCCTGGCCGATGTGGCCGGCGCCCTGCCTAAGGTGCTGCGGGCGCTCGGACACGAAGTCATCGTGGTCATGCCCAAATATAGCAGTATTGATGAAAAAAAGTTCGGTCTGCGCCCCTTCCTCAGCCCCATGGGCGTTTGGATGGGCAACACACAGGAGTGGTGCGGCGTCTACACGGCCAGCAACGACGGCGTGCCGATCTATTTCGTGGATTTTCGGCGCTATTTCGAACGCCCCGGCCTCTACCATGACGCCCAGTACAACGATTACCTGGACAATCCCTTCCGCTTCGGCTTCTTGACGCGGGCCGCCTTACAGTTGTGCGTTGATCTCAACTTCAAGCCTGACATCGTGCACGTGCATGACTGGCACACGTCCCTCGCGCCGGCTTATCTCAAAATTTGGCACTGGAACGATCCGATCTTGGGCGGCGCAGCCAGCGTGCTGACGATTCATAACGTGGCCTATCAGGGCAACTACGACACCGGTTGCTATGACTACCTGGGGCTGCAATGGAGTAATTTTACGGCCGACAAGTTCGAAGATCACGGCCGCATCAACTTCCTCAAGGGCGGCATCCAGTACGCGGACGTGGTCAACACAGTCAGCCCCACCTATGCGCAGGAGACGCGCTCGCCTGCGCTGTCCTATGGCATGGCGCCCTTCCTCAACGGCCGCGGCGACAACTATGTCGGCATCCTCAACGGCGTGGACTACACCGAATGGAACCCGGCCGTAGATAAGCTGATTCCGGCCCGCTTCTGGCCGCATGACCTGTCGGGTAAGGCCGCCTGCAAGGCTGAGCTGCAGCGCCAGCTGGGCCTGGAGGTCAACTCGCACATCCCGATCGTGGGCGTGGTCAGCCGTCTGGCGGCCCAGAAGGGGCTTGATTTGCTGGCGCAAGCCATCGAAGACATCGTCGCCTCGATGGAAGTGCAGTTTGCCATCCTCGGCTCGGGCGACCCCGGACTGGAAACATTCTTCCGCGCCGCGGCCGCGCGCCATCCGGGCCGTATCGGCGCCTACATCGGCTACAGCAATCCCGTGGCCCACCTGATCGAAGCCGGCGCCGACTTTTTCATCATGCCGTCGCTTTTCGAGCCGTGCGGCCTCAATCAAATCTACTCGCTGAAGTATGGCACCCTGCCGATTGTGCGCGCCACGGGCGGCCTGGACGATACGGTCGAGCAGTACGACGAAGCCACCGGCAATGGCACCGGTTTCAAGTTTGTCGAGCCGTCCGCTCGCAGCATCTTTGACACCGTCGGCTGGGCCGTCAGCACCTATTATGACCGCAAGCATCACCTCAACCTGATGATTCAGAAGGCCATGCAGCAGGATTACTCGTGGGAAAAGAGCGCTCACGCCTACGAAGAGCTGTACGCTAAGGCCATGCGCAACAAACAGGGCTTGTAACACGATTGACCGGGAAGCAAAGAGGAGGAGACATGGCGCGTCTCGTATCGCCCCATCGGCAAGGCAACCAGGTGACGTTTTTTTGGCAAGGTGAAACCGCGCCCCAGGTGACGGGTGACTGGAATAACTGGGATATCGAAAACGCGCCGACCCTTGCGCCGATCATGCCCGGCCTCTGGGCCTACACCATGACCATGCCGGCCGACGCTTACATGGAGTACAGCTTCTATGTGGACGGCAAGCATGTGCGTGATCCGCTCAATCCCGACACCACCGCCGACGGTTTTGGTCATCGCACCAGTTACTTCTACATGCCGGAGGCCGCGCGCACGCCGTGGATCACCCCTCAGCCCGACGCGCCGGCCGGAACGGTGACACGTCACCACGTGGATGCTGGCTTTTTGGCGATGGGCAAGCAGCGCCTGGTCTATCTCTATCAGCCGCCCGTGACCGAACCCTGCCCTTTGCTGGTGGTCTTCGATGGCGTGGAGTACCTGCGCCGCGTTCACCTTCCCACCATCGTGGACAACCTGGTGGCCCAGGGGCGCATGCAGCCGGTGGCGCTGGCGCTGCTGGCGCATGGCGGCAAAACGCGCATCAATGAGTATGCCTGCGGTGAAATGACGCTCGATTTCATCCGCCGCCAGGTGCTGCCCCTGGCGCAAGCGCAGCTCAATCTGCTTGATCCAGAGACCGCGTCGGGCAGCTTTGGCGCGCTGGGCAGCTCGATGGGCGGCTTGATGGCGCTTTACACCGGACTGCGCTACCCGACCATCTTCGGTCGCGTGCTCAGCCAGTCTGGCGCGTTCAATGTCAGCGATCATCGAACGGTCATCTGGCCCCTGGTGAGCCTGCAAGAGCCGCCGCCTATCAATATCTGGCTGGACGTAGGCCGCTTCGAGCGCCTGCACCCCACCAACCTGGCGATGTACGAGCTTTTACAAACCAGGGGCTATACCGTGAGCCTGCGCGAGGGCAACTGGAGTCATAACTTCCCGGCCTGGCGCAATGCCGTGGCCGACGGGCTGATGGCGCTCTACCCACCGATGTAAGCGCGCCGCTAAACCTGGCGCTCACGATCGAAGCCCCGGCGCGCGCGACACCGCCGGATGGCCGCGAATCACAAAACGCCAAGGCCGGGCGCGTCCCGCTTCATCCCCGCGTACATTGATGCGCGGGGATACCTCGATCTCCCTGGGCGCGGCCGGTTGACCGGCCGCCAGATAAAGCGCGCCAGCTTCGGTCAGGTCATGCCCGTTGAGCGTGCGATCAATCTGCAGCGCGCGGCAGAGCTTGCCTGGGCCATTGGCCTGCTGCTGGGGCGCGATCTCTCCTGCGGGGGCCAGTTCTAACGCACGGATTAGCACCGCGCCAGGCGTCCCTTCCGCTTCTGTCACCACGTTGAAGCAAAAGTACATCCCGTAGATGAAATAGACATAGGCGCGCCCCGGTTGGCCGAACATGATGGCCGCGCGGGGCGTGGGGCCGCGCGCAGCATGGCTGGCCTGATCCTCGGCGCCGCCGTAGGCCTCGGTCTCCACAATGCGCCCGCAGACGCGCGCGCCGTCAGGCAGATCACGCACGAGGAGCCTGCCCAGTAAATCTTGCGCCACCAGGGGGGTGGGTCTGGCGTAAAAGCTGCGCGGCAGTGGCTCGTCTCCGGCGCCGCCGGCGGCTGGCAAGAAAATGTAGAGGGTTTCTCCGGCGCGCAAGCGTCGTTCAGCAAGGGCGTGCGGAGCCACGATGCGGGAGTCCACGAAAAACTGGTACGGGTTCGCATGGCTGATGCCGGTCACGCTGCTCAGCGCCTCCGTGAACCCCGGATAGGCGCCTTGCAGATAGACCAACAGATCCATGACCGTCGGCGGGTTGTCCTCCGGCCAGCTAATTTGCAAGCGGCGTTGACCCACGGCGCGCCAGAGCGGTTCGCCAAGTTTGATGTTGATGTCCATCGCGCTAACTCATCAAGCCTTAATCTAATGGCGTCGGTTTGGGATGCCAGGCAAGGAACCGGCCTGTCGCCCCATTCGTTGTAGTGTACAGCAGGCGGGCATGAACCAAGCCTTTTGCCTGAGGCGTTTAGCAGTTGAGGCTTTATGATTTGCATAGATGAAAAAACTGTCAGACAACTGACGCATCAAATTCATACTCGTTTCACCTCGGCAGACCATCATAAGATATCTATTACAGCAGGAGAAAAGAAATGCCGTGGTTGATTCTGAGTGCTGTCATTGTTCTACTGGCCTGGACATTTCTTCCGGGCGATGACGTGGTGCAAGAAACCGATTCCACGCCCGATCATTACGCTCTGCTTGGTCATGCAGTGACCTGGTTACGACGCTATCTCTCGTGATCTGGTTACGATGCTGTCTCTCGTGACCTGCCGCGCTGATTCTACCGAGTGGTTGGCAAACCGCCAAATGCACGACCCTCCTTTGTTCATCGCCCTGGCAGGCGCGCGTGCCTTGATGGGCGCGCCTTTGTTCATCGCCCTGTTTTCATTTGTGAGAGCAGGGCGATTTGTGTTAAACTAGCGCAGCGAATCCATTTTTTCCCTGGACGAGGGCGCTGCGTTGTTACACTGGTATGCGCTGCATCTAAAACCGAACGCTGAGTATTTGGTCGCCGAGATTCTCCAATCACGCTCGATTGAAACCTACCTGCCGACGCTCAAGTCGCGACATCCACGCCCAGGCCGTACGACCACACCCTATTTCCCAACCTACCTGTTTGCCCGTATTGATTTCGAGATCACCGGCTACGCCGCCATTGCCTGGACGCCCGGCATCCGGGGCGTTGTGACGGTTGAGCGACGCCCGGCCATCGTGGAGGACGAGGTCGTCGAGGCCCTGCGTGAGCGCATGGCCCAGATTTGGGCTGAAGGGGGGCTGCCGACCCACAAGTTCCGACCGGGGGATCGCGTGCGCATCCGTGACGGCGCCCTCCAGGGCTTGATGGGGATTTTCGAAGGCCCCACCACACCCACGCAACGGGTGCACATCCTATTGAATTTCCTCGGGCGCGCGCGTCCGGCCGAAATCCCGGTCGAGGAGCTCGAGTTAGCCGCGGCAGACGACATTGATCCGCTGGACCTGATCGAGACCGAGCGCGAACGCCAGCAGATGCAGCTGCGCCGCAGCACTCGGGGCAAAGGGCGCAAAATTCGTTATCCCGACGAAGAAACAGCGCAGGATGTCAACGCCAAACCAGGCTCCTGAAAGAATGAGGTGATGTGTGCATGTTTTGATCACCGGCGGCGCCGGATTTATTGGTAGTCACCTGGCCGAAGCGCTTCTGGCCGCCGGTCACCGGGTCACCATCATAGATGACCTGTCTACCGGTCGTTTTGACAATATCGCCCACCTGGTCGGGCAGCCAGGCTTCCATTTCGCCATTGACTCGATCACGAACGACATTGTGCTCGACCGCTTGACCAGCGAATGTGATATGGTTTTCCACCTGGCCGCGGCCGTGGGAGTGGAGCTGATCGTGCGCCAGCCGGTGCACACCATCGAAACCAACGTCATGGGCACCGACGCGGTTCTGCGCACCGCCGCGCGCTACCGCGCCCGTGTGCTGATGGCTTCGACTTCCGAGGTTTATGGCAAGGGCAGCCGCGTCCCCTTCAGCGAAACGGACGATGTCCTGCTTGGGCCGACCAGCAAGACCCGCTGGGCCTACGCGGCCAGCAAGATGGTGGATGAGTTCCTGGGGCTGGCTTATTACCATGAAAAAGGGCTGCCGGTGACCATCATGCGCTTCTTCAACACCGTTGGCCCGCGCCAGACCGGCCGCTATGGCATGGTCGTGCCGCGCCTGGTGGGGCAGACGCTGGCCGGCCAACCGCTGACCGTCTACGGCGATGGCAAGCAGAGCCGTTGTTTTTGTGACGTGGCGGATGTGGTACGCGCCGCGCTGGCGTTGGCCGAGCGCTCTGATACGGTGGGTGAAGTGTTCAATGTGGGCGGCCGCGACGAGATCACCATTCTCAACCTGGCCCGCCTCATCCTGCAGGTGCTCTCTCCAGGGACGCCGGTCGCTGAGAATGATCCGCGCATCCAATTCATCCCCTACGCGGACGCCTATGCGCCTGGCTTCGAAGACATGCGCCGGCGGGTGCCAGACACGAGTAAATTGCACGCCCTGACCAAGTGGGCGCCTGAGGTCTCCCTGGCAGAGACCATCGAGCGCGTGGCGCACGCGCTGCGCAGCTCAATAACCGATACCAGAAAATAGAGTCCAAAGAAAAACGATGGCAGACATTAAATCCGAATTATTGGCAAAATTCAACACACGCACGGCTTGCATCGCCGTGATTGGTCTTGGCTACGTCGGCTTGCCGTTGGCCGTGGCCTTCGCCGAAGCTGGCTTGCGCGTGGTCGGCATTGACGTAGATCAGACCAAGATCAAAGCGATCATGCGCGGTCACTCCTATGTCGAGGATGTGGCCAGCGCGCGCCTGGCGCAACTGACCGAGGCAGGAGAACGGCGCACGCTGTCGGCCACAAGCGATTTCGGCGCCCTGGCCGCCTGTGACGCGGCCATCATCTGCGTACCGACCCCGCTGAGCAAAACACGCGACCCAGACGTGCGCTTTTTGATCGCCGCCGGTGAATCGGTGGCCCGGCATGTACACCCCGGCATGTTGGTGTCGTTGGAGTCAACCACCTATCCGGGCACGACCGAAGAGCTGCTGCGCCCGATGCTAGAAGCCGGCGGCCTGCGCGCAGGCCGCGATTTCTTCCTGGCTTTTTCGCCCGAACGTATTGATCCGGGGCGCAAGGATTTCCTGGTGGAGAACACGCCCAAGGTCGTGGGCGGCCTGACGGCCGACTGCCTGGAGGTGGCCGTCGCCCTCTACCGCCAGGCCATCCAAACCGTGGTGCCGGTCTCTTCGACGCAGACCGCGGAGATGGTCAAGCTGCTGGAAAACACGTTCCGCGCCGTCAACATTGCGCTGGTCAACGAAATCGCGATCATGTGCGATAAGCTCGGTATTGACGTGTGGGAAGTGATTGATGCGGCCAACACCAAGCCCTATGGTTTCATGAAATTTACGCCCGGCCCCGGCGTCGGCGGGCATTGTATTCCGCTCGATCCGCACTACCTGTCCTGGAAATTGAAGACGCTGAACTACAACGCGCGCTTCATTCAGCTGGCCGGCGAGATCAACAGCGAAATGCCGCGCTACTGGGTCAACAAGGTGCAGGATGCGCTGAACGATGTGGGCAAGCCGCTGCGCGGCAGCGAGGTTCTGGTCCTGGGTGTCGCCTATAAAAAGGACGTGGACGATGTGCGCGAGTCGCCGGCGCTGGACATCATCGAGCTGCTGCGCGCCAAGGGCGCGCGGGTGAGTTACCACGATCCTCATGTGCCCACGGTGCAGCACAACGGGCATGCCCTGACGTCGGTGACGAACCTGCCATTGGCGATCAAAGCGGCCGATTGCGTGGTGGTAGCCACCGATCATTCTGTCTACGATTGGGCGGACATCACCCAGCACGCCGCGTTGATCATTGACACGCGCCATGCGCTGACGCCAACCCTGCCGTAGCAACTTTTTGCCCCGCAGGCGCGGGGGCAATTCGTGGCCGCAACCGCCTGTTTGGTTCGGACTTGCAACGGCCGGCTAACGGCAGAGCGCCAGGCCCGGCAAGGGAATGGGCGGCGTATTGCCCTCGGTGTCAATGGCATAGACACGAACGCCATTTTCTTCGTGCAGCAGAGTCAGTCGCGTGTCAACGGCCGCCAGGAACGCCGTGAGATTGGCGGCCACTTCGCGCCCTTGCGGGTAGAAAAATTGACTGCCATCCGGCAGCACTAGCAAATGCGTGATGCCCAACTCATGCAAGCGCGCCAGAAAGCGCTGCGCATCGGTCAGTTCCGCATAATTGAGCAATCCCTGGAAAGCCGGGTCAACCGGTACCTGATCGCGCGCCAGGAATGAGCCGCGCAGCGACCAGTTGAGCACGCGCGCCTGGGCCGGCAGATGTTGATTGGCCCAGGCCAGGGCCGCATATTCGGGCAAGCCGCGGGTCAGGGCGCTGGCTTCGCTCTCCAGGCCCAACACGACGCGCGGGGCGTCCAGGCGCGCGGAGGCGGCATGGGCCAGCCCCAGGCCGGTGGAAAAGACCAGCAAGGCCGCGACGCCCGCGCGCGACCAGGCAGGGCCGCGGGTGAGTAAGCGCCAGGTGCACGCGGCCACCACGATCGCCCCCACGGCCTGCGCGCTGACAAAGAAACGCGGCATGGGGAAGAGGATGGCCTGCGCGATCGTCAGCAGCGCGCCGATTCCCAACAAGGAGAGTATCACGCGCCGTTTGTCGCCAAAGCCGCGGCCCGGCAGCCGCACCAGGGCCAGCGGCCAGACCAGGCTGAGCCAGCTGCCGCTGGCGTAAAGGGCCAGCAGCTTCAACGCGACAACCAGGCCGTCCAGGCTGCGCACCTGGCCGACGCCGACGTAGGCAAAGTGCGCGCGGTGCAAAAGATCAGCGCAGCGGTTCCAGGTGGTTTCGGCGAACCAGCGGTAGCCGAAAGGCATGATCGGATCGCCGCCCAACACCCAGGCGCGCACGAGCCAGGGTAAAGAGGGGAGCGCAGCCGCCGCGATAACGGCCAGGAGAAGCGGCCAACGGCCAGGCCGCGGCCGCCTGAGCAAACGCCCCAGAGTCAGCACGCCGAACAGCGCCAGGTAAGGCCAGCCCAGGAGTTTGACGCCGGCGGCCAGGCCGGCGCTGAGCGCCGCGAGCAACAGCCAGCCTGGCGCGTCGGTGTCACGCCAGCGCCACCAGGCCAGCGCCGCCGCCAACAGAAACAGGGCCAGGGGAATGTCGGCGTAGGCTGACGGCGCATAGGTGGCGATGTCCGGCGTGGCAAAGAGAAGCAGGGCCGCCAGCAGCCCCACCTGAGACCCAAACCACGGGCGGGCGGCCACAAATACCCCCAACAGCAGCAGCAGCGCCAGCCCCAGTCCAAGCAGCTGCGCCAGCTGCTCGCCGGCCAGGGCCAGGCCCCACAGATTGAGCAGTTCCACATTGCCGAACCACAGACTGCGATAGTGCGCAGGAAAGTAGGCCAAACCGCCAGCCTGCAGATAGAGTCGCGGAATGAAAAGATGGTACCAGGTAGCATCGAAGGCGGCGGCTGGGGCCAGCGCGCCCAGAAGATCGAGCAGCGCAAACGGCGCCAGCGCCAACGTCAGCAGCCGCTGACTGCTGCCCGCGGGGAGTGAAGGGCGCCAGGCGCGCGCCGTTTGCCCCAGCCAGCGCAGATCACGCCGCGCAACCACGGCGCCCACAACCAGCGCGGCTCCCAACGTCCAAGCGGACAGCGCATGCACGAGGCCAAGCGCGAGCGCGGTCAAGATCAGCAGGCCGCAGCCGCTGATCCAGGCGTAAAAGAGCGTGGCCGCGCCCTGGTCAACGGGTAAACGCAGGCCGCGCAGCACCCAACGGCCGGCCGCGGCCGTCACCGCCGCGAGCATTAGCAGCAGCAGCAGGCTGAGGCCGTTGTTGAGCGGCCGGCGCAGGGCCAGGACCAGCAAGGCGACCAGGGCCGCCGCCAGCAGCCAGCGGTCGTAGCGATCATGGCGCCAGAGGAGCCAGCCGCCCGCGAGGAGCAGCAGGGCAGCCGCCGTCAGCGCCAAGCCCCAGGCCGGCGTCAGGCGCAGCAGATAGCGGAACCAGTCGAAATAACCAGGGGTGGCGGCAGGGCCGGGGTGCTGCACGGCTTGCCAACCATGCCAGACAAACCAGGCGCTGCCTGCCACGAGCCAGACGATGGATGCCAACGGCGCTGTAAGAACTTTGGCTTTGGACATAAGAAAACCGACGGTGATTATAACACCGTCGGTTTGTACGCCAAACTTTGCCTTGCGTCTTGCGCTGGGCAAGAGAGGGGCCAATCAGCCTGCCCGGTCAGGGACGTGCGCAGCCGAGAAGCGCGTTACTGGGCCGGGAAGAGGGGAGCGCCGCTCCACCAGGCCGCCAGGTCGAAGTAAGAGATGACCAACATTAGGGCCAACAACCCCGCCATGCCGATCAGATGGACGATGGCCTCGCGCTCAGGCGGGATGCGCTTGCCGCGGCGAATGGCTTCCAGGATCACAAACACCAGGCGCCCTCCGTCCAGCGCGGGCAGCGGCAGCAGGTTGATGATAAAGAAGTTGAGGCTCAGAAAAGCGGTCAGCTCGATCAACGGTAAGAGGCCCTGGCGCGCCAGCTCGCCGGTGATGCGGGCGATGCCCACGGGGCCAGCAACGCCGCCCATGGGGGCGGCATCGGGAGCGGGAGCGATCACGTTACGGACCAATTGTCCCAGGCCGGTGGTCATCAGGATGACGACCTCGCCGGTGCGTTGCACGCCCATGGTCAACGCCTGACCAAAGCTGCTGGCCGTGACCAGGGCGCGTTGAATCCCGATGCCGGCCGCGCCTTCGCCGGCCGGTGTGGCGGCCGGGGTTCGTGGGGTGATAGAAAGGCTGAGCGTTTGCTCGCCGCGCATAACGGTGATTGGCATGGCGCGCCCGCGGTACTGCAAGATCGTCTCACGCACGTCGTCTGTCGTGGTAGGCCGCTTATCGCCCACCAGCACGAATTGATCGCCGGTTTGCAGGCCGGCCAGCGCCGCGGGCGATCCGGGCGCAATGGCGCTGATTTCAACTTTACCGAGGGGATAGGCAACGCCGGCGCTGAAAACGATGGCGTACAGGATGGGCGCCAGGATCAGATTCATCAGCGGCCCGGCCAGCAGGACAATCGCGCGCTGGTAGGGCCTCTTCGAGGGCAGACTGCCTTCGGCGTCGAACCCGCTTTCCTCGCCCGCCATGCGCACGAAGCCGCCGAGCGGCAGCCAGTTCAGCGTAAACTTGATGCCTTTGCGCTCGAAAAGGGTTGCCATGCGCGGCGGATAGCCAAAGCCAAACTCCTCAACCTTCACCTTCATCCACAGCGCGGCCAAAAAGTGGCCCAGCTCGTGCCAAAAAACGAGAATGCCCAGGACTGGTATCACCGCCAGCCAGGCAAGCTTATTGCTCAGGATACTTAAATCAACCATCTCTACTCCTCATGGTTATCGAACCAGCAGGCAAGCCTGTTTTTCGGGCCTGCCCGGTCATCGGGCTAGTGCTAATCGCCAGCATTTGTGCAAGTAGGGGCAGCGCCTTGCGCCTGCCCTGGGCGACCGCAAGGGATCGCCCCTACCACGAAACATGATCTGAACATCTATAGCACGAACGCCACACCTTTTCTGTCAGCCTATACGCAGTTCGCGGCTGAAAAATCTTCAGCCGCCGCTGGCTTCCTCTGTTTTTGCTGACCTGTGTATAATAGGACTGATCGAGTCTTTACGCCAACCACGAACAAAGCATCAATCAAGTAAGGATGGATGAACTATGGAACTGATCACGGTGAAGATCGAGAAACCTGAGGTCATCAATTTCATTCTCGGTCAAGCGCATTTCATCAAGACCGTCGAGGACATTCACGAAGCATTGATCAACGCCGTGCCAGGAATTCAGTTTGGCCTGGCCTTCTGCGAAGCATCGGGCAAATGCCTGGTGCGTTGGAGCGGCACCAACCCGGAGATGATCGAGCTGGCGCAGCAGCAGGCGCTGGCGCTGGGCGCCGGGCACACCTTTATCCTGTTTCTGGGCCAGGGCTTTTACCCGCTCAACGTACTCAACGCCATCAAGCTGGTGCCTGAGGTGTGCCGCATCTTCTGCGCCACCGCAAACCCGGTTGAGGTGATCGTGGCGCAGACGGCCCTCGGCCGCGGCATTCTCGGCGTGATTGATGGCTCCGCGCCGCAGGGCCTGGAGGGCGCGGAAGACATCGCCTGGCGCAAAGAATTCTTGCGCGCCATTGGCTACAAGGCGGCCTGACGCGCGATGCCGGCCCTGAGTCCTGCCGCCTTCAACATCGGCGTGGCCTGCACCGACGCGCATCTGCACACGCCGCGGGCCAACCAGACCGCCATGATCGTCGTGGATGAGCGCGGCGACGTGCAGCGGGCGACCTATGCCGAGCTGGCCGCCAGCAGCAGCCGCTTTGCGCAGACCCTGGCCGCGCTCGACATCGCTGCCGGCGCGCGGATCATGATCCGTTTGCCCAACAGCCTGGACTATCCGACGGCGTTTCTGGGCGCGCTCAAGGCGAGCGCCATCGCCGTTCCGATCTCGCCGCAGCTGACGGGCGACGAGCTGGCCTATCTGGCGGCGGATGCCGGCGCCAGCGCGCTGGTGACCGACGCCGCGTCCTGGGCAGACCTGGCCGCGTCGTGGCCGCCGATTCCCAGTCTGCGCCATGTTCTGCTGACCGGCGCCGGCGCGGCAGCCGTGGCCGCGGCCAATGATAACCGCCGCGTCCAGGTTCACGCCCTGGCCGAGCTCCAGGCCAATCAGGCTGATGCGCGGCCGGCGCCGCGCACACGGCCCGATGACCCCGCCTACCTGGTCTATACCTCCGGCACCAGCGGTTATCCCAAAGGCGTACTGCACGCCCAGCGCGCCCTGCTGGGGCATGCGCCGGCCTGGCAGGCCTGGTTCGATTTTCAGGGCCAGGAGCGCATTTTGCACTCAGGTACATTCAACTGGACCTATGTGCTCGGCACGGCCCTGATGGACCCGCTCTATCTGGGACATACGGTGATTGTGTCTGCCGGCAAAGCCGACGCCGCGCGCTGGCCGCGCCTGATTGCGACGCAGCGCGCGACGATTTTCATCGGCGTGCCGACCGTCTATCGTCAAATTCTGGCCAGGACGGCCTGCACCGCCGCCGACGTACCAACGCTGCGCCACTGCATGTGCGCGGGCGAACATCTCTCCGATGATGTTCTGAACGGCTGGCGTCGGCGCTTTGGCCTTGACATCTACGAGGCGATCGGCATGTCGGAGTGCTCCTACTACCTCTCGCAGGGCCGCGCGCACCCGATTCGACCGGGCGCGGTGGGCTTTCCGCAGCCGGGGCACGTCGTCAAGCTGCTGGACGCAGACCTGCGGGAGGTGGCGGTAGGGGAGGAGGGCATGATCTGCATTGCGGAAGATGATCCCGGCCTCTTCCTGCGCTACTGGAACCAGCCTGAGGAGACCGCGCGTGTGCGCCGCGGCGGCTGGTTTCTGACCGGGGACTATGCGCGGCAGGACGCCGAAGGCTATTTCTGGTTTTTGGGGCGCAAGGACGACATCATCAAGAGCTTTGGCTACCGGGTATCGCCGTTCGAGGTGGAGCGCGTGCTGAAGGATCACCCCGCCGTGGCCGACTGCGCGGTGGTGGGCGAGGAGGTCGGCCCCGACAAGACGGTCATTGCGGCGCACATCGTCCTGGCGCCAGACCAGTCAGTCAGCGCCGCCGAGCTGATGGCCTTTGCCGCGGCCCACCTCGCGCGCTACAAATGTCCGCGCCTCATCTATTTTGTGCGCGATCTGCCGCGTACGCCCAATGGCAAGGTTCTGCGGCGGGCGTTGCAGCCAGTCCGTGGGGAATCAGGCGCCGGCTAGGGTGAATTCGTGCTGCAGGACCGACATCGTCAGCACATCGTGGTATTGGCCGTTGCGGAAGATGGCCTCGCGCCTGACGCCTTCATGCCTGAAGCCGGCCTTTTCGTAGCAGCGAATGCCGCGGGGATTGAAATCATAGACATCGAGCTCGACGCGGTGCAGGTTCAGCTCGCCAAACGCAAACTGCAAGATCGTGCGGGTTGCGGCAGTCCCGTAACCCCGACCCCAGTAAGCCTTTTCTCCCAGGGCGATGCCAAAGGTGGTGAGCCGATTCTTCCAGTCGACGCGGTGCAGGCCGGTGTTGCCGATGTGTATCCAGGCCTCATCCACCTGCGCTTCGATGCCAAAGAGATAATCATCCTCTCGGTTCAGCCGATTGTCGAACCAACGCTCTTCCATGGCCAGGGACATCGGTTCGAACATCAAGAGATACTGGCGCACGTCTGGATCATTGAACCAACGCACGAACGTCGGCAGATCGGCGCGCTCGATGGCCCGCAGGCGAACTCTTTCTCCGTACAACATACCTGACCCCCTCGAGTTTATGCTGCATGACCCCGCGGCGTCAACCTAGACGTGCGCGGGCAGCGTGGGCGGCAGACGCTTCATGGTGGAGAGTCCGGCAAGCCCCATCACCAGCGCCACCAGGATCATGACGGTAATCAGCCCGAGCCAATCGGCCAGCGCGCCGGCAAAGAGCACCGGCAGCATGGAGAGGGTGCCGGTAATCATGAACAGGGAAGCAAAGACGCGGCCGCGCATGTTCTCTTCCGTCTCTTCCTGCAGCTGCGTGTAGGCGGGCACCGTGATGAAGGAATTGACCACGCCCAGCCCCATCGCCATGACTACGGCGCCGCCCAGGATCGCGTCGCCCACCAGGTTGGCCGGCGCCTGCGCGCCCCACAGAAGATGACCCAGGCTGGCGCCCCACAGCGGCGCCAGCGCCATACCGGCCAGGAAGAACGCGCCGCTCAGCATGCTCAGGCTGATCAGGCGCGAGGCGCCGGTGCGCCGCACCACGCGGCCCACCAGCACGATGCCCAGGAGCATGCCCAGGCTGGCCGGCAGCAGCAAAAAGCTCACATCCTCTGGATTACGCCCCAAAACCCGGCTAACAAAGCCAGGGCCGAGCGTGGCAACCACCAGCAAGATCGTCGAGGCTACGGACAGATTGATCGTCGCGGCGCGCACCGGGGGATGGTTTGCCATGAACGACCAGCTCTCACGCACTGGCGCCCACAGCTCACGGCGCAGGGTTGCGCCCAGGCCATCGGTCGAATCGCGCAAGACAGTCAGCAGCGGCCGCTCCTGGCTGCGGTCGCCAGAGGGTAAGCGCGCCACCAGGATGGTGCAAAGCCCATACAAAACGGCGACAAACAGCCATAAGCGCCGCAACCCGATGACCGCGACCAGCACCGGGCCAAGAATCGCCATTCCGCCGACCAGCGACGCGTTGTAGGTGGTGGCAAAGAGGGCGTTCGCGGCCAGGAGCTGCGGACGCGGCACCAACAGTGGGATGGTGGCGGCTTCGGCCGGGCCAAAGAACTGCGATACTGCCGCAAACAACGCCGTAATCAGAAAGATGCCCGTGAGCAGAATGGCCGGCGACCAATCGCGGTCGAACAGAAAATAGCCAACCATCAGCAGCATGCGCAGGAAATTGGTAATCCACAACATGCGCGGCTTGTTGGAGCGATCCACGATCACGCCGGCAAACGCGCCAACCAGCACCGGCGGGATCACAAACGAAAGAATGGCCAGGCTGGTAAACAACGATCGTTGGGTAACACGTTCGGTCAGAACAATGACGGCAAAATTGACCATGGCCTGCGCGGTCAGGGAGATAGCCTGCGCCGCCCACAGGCGTGAAAAGCCACGGTTGCGTAGTACATGAAGCAACGATGGTCGGGATGCAACATTGACCTCTTCCACCACAATGCCAACGCCTTTCATCTTTGCACCGTTGTGCATCCGGCGCGGCCGGGTCAACGACGTGCAAACAAAATGGGGATGCTGCCTCGAACATCCAGGCGGCTGAATTTTACCTGAGAATAGGCGATTCAGCCAATCACCCATCCTCAAGTCTTGACACGAAACATTTGTTCTGCTATACTTAGAACATCTGTTCTATTAGGGCAATCAGTGGATTTGCGCACATCAGAGGGGATCATATTGCCGGCCCTACCGTTTCACCAGGTTTCTGGGTAGGGCCGCGCACCTTCCGGCGTGACGGCCCATCTCCGTCAACGCTCGTTTCTGGCAGGAAACGGGCGATCTCCGAATCGCCGGAGGAGGATCCTATGCAGCGCAAACTCGACATGCAGGCCGATCGCATCGAAGCCGTGCTCGCCAGCCACAAGGTGGGCGGGCGCGTGGCCGGCGGGACGGTCACGGCCCGCTTCGTCCGCTTCGATTTGGTGACTCCCCTGGGAACGCGGGTCAACCGCGTCGGCGCGCTGGCCGAAGAAATTGCCCTGGCCCTCGGCGCCCGCTCCACGCGCATTTTCCGTGACGGCGACAAGATCAGCATCGAAGTCGCGCGTGAAACCACAGCCCCACGCATCGAACTGGTGCCGCTGTGCGCGCGCCTCACCAACATTCCTCCCATCACCGGCGTCCTGGGCATGGATGAAGAGCAGACTCCCCTTCTCCTGCGCCTGTCGTCGCCCGACGTCACGCATGTTCTGATCGTGGGCACCACCGGCAGCGGCAAGACCGCGCTGGCGCGTGCGCTCCTCTCCTCGCTGGCGATGCACAATCGCCAGGGCGCGCTGCAAATGGTGTTGATTGATCCCAAAGGCCGCGGCTTTGGCCCGCTGGACGGTCTGCCGCACCTGCTGCGACCGCTGGTGGCCGACAAAAAAGAGGTCGTCAGCGTGCTGACCGACCTGGTGGCCGAGATGGAGCGCCGCGACAGCCTGGCCCGTCAGCTGCGGCGCCCGGTGGATTCACCCCGGCTGATCGTGGCCGTGGATGAGCTGGCCGACCTGGTGCAGGCCGGCGGCAAAGGGGTGGAGCAGCTGCTCACACGCCTGGCGCAGCGTGGGCGCGAGGCCGGCATCCATCTGGTGTGCTGCACGCAAAAACCGACCAGCAGCGCCGTCGGCCCCCTGCTCAAGGCCAATTTTCCCGTGCGCCTGGTGGGCAGCGTCACCAGCCCGGAGGAGGCCAAGATCGCCACCGGCCTGGCCGGCTCCGGCGCCGAAAAATTGACCGGCGCCGGCGATTTCTTGCTCGTGACCAAGGGCCAGACGGTGCGCTTTCAGGCCGCGTGGATTGGCGAAAGCACCCTGAGCCGGCTGGTCGGCGCGCTGCGCGAGGGCGGACGGCGCTCGCGCCGCTGGAGCCCGACCGAAGCCAGGCAGCTGATCGCCCTGTGAGCGTGCACCGTCACGCGTGGATGAATACGGCAAACGGACGCCTGTTTCCCAGGCGAAAAACGAAGCCTGTTTTCGCTTGCAGCATAGATGACTGCGGGAGGCCATGATGAACAAACTCATTCCGTTGACCCTGCTGGTTTTTGCCGGGGTCCTGGCTTTTGTGATCGGGCAGCGCATGAGCACCGAATCTATGTCGGTGGTGATCGGCGTCGTCGTCGGCGTCGCCGCCAGCATCCCCACCAGCCTGTTGATTGCTTCGCTCATGCGGCGAGCGCAGCCCGCGTCGCCGCCGCCGCTCGAATCACGCCCGCCGCCGGCGGCGCAGCCAATGATCATCGTCAACCCGATGGCGCAGACGCCGCATCTCAGCAACGGCTCAGGCTGGCAGATGCCGAATCAATATGACGCCGTGGAGACGCCGTCCCTGCTGCCGCTGCCGCGGCGCTTCCGCATCATCGGGGCTGACGTCAACGCTGACGATTGAACTCCACATCGCCAGGGGCCGCCGAGGCGTTGACTCCGCCGTGCGACCGTTGACCAACGCTGAAGGGTACAAAAAATACGAATCACGCTGCTGGGGCGTCGTGATTCGTATTTTCATCCATCCGGGCCACGGGTCATCCGCCAGGGGGAAAGGCGGATTCGTGATGGCCTAAGCCGCCGGGCGGCGCAGCCGTCGCGCAAGAATAATCGCAGCCGCCAGGCCCATGAGGGCCGCCGCCAGCAGCGGCAGGCTGTTGTTGACGGCGCCCGCCGCCAGACCACTCAACGTCAGGGCGGTGGGCACGGCTGCCTGCACCGCGGCGTAGACATTGATCTCGCCGTAACCAAAGGTATTGTTCGGGACGTTGGCGCCAGGCACGCCGCCGCAATCCTGCGTTGACGTGCGGGGCGTCGCCGTCGTGTTGAAAAGGACTTCGGTGGCGTCAATGTTGCCGATCAAGAACGGACGCGCTGACCACAGGAGCGCCACCGCGCCGGCGACGTGGGGACTTGCCATGCTGGTGCCGCTGAGCGAGGAATAGCCGTTGCCCGCGTAGGCCGAGCGCACACTGACGCCGGGCGCAGAAATGTCCGGCTTGAGCAGGTTGGTGAACGCGGAGGGGCCACGGCTGCTGAAGCTGGCAATGTTGCCGGTGGAGGCCGAGAAGGCGCCCACGGTGTACACCGAGTCATAGATCGCAATTGGCGTGTTGACGGTACTGCAGGCCGAGCCGCTGTTGCCGGCCGAGGCGACCACCATGATGCCGGCCGCGCGCGTGGCGTTCACTTCGTTGACCAGATCGTTGGCGGGATCGTCGCAGTTTTCGCCGCCGGCCGTGTTGGGGCAGCCCCAGGAATTGTTGATGACATCAGGCGACATGGCCGGATTGGGATTGGTCCCGGCCAGGTTGGTCGGGGCAATGAACCACTGGAAGCAATCGGCGTACCAGGCGCGCGTCCCCCAGCCCTGGTCGTTCATATTCTTACAGGCGACCCACTTCGCGCCGGGGGCCGCGCCCACCTGGTTCGCGCCGCCGTCATCCCCCACCATCGTACCGGTGGTATGCGTCCCGTGGCCGTCAGTATCGGTGGGCACGTTCTGCCACTGGCAGTTGTTGCCAGGCGGGATGAAGGGCGACGTCGCACAGGTGCCGTCGTGCCAGTTGTAATTGTGATCGGCGGTCGAGCCATCCCACCCGCGATATTTGTTCTTGAGCGCGGGATGGTCCCACTGCACACCGGTGTCCGCGCTGGCAACGACGATGCCTTCGCCATGATAGCCCAGTCCCCAGACATCGGGCGCCTTGATGCGCACCAGGCCTGGTTCGATGGTCTGCGGACCAACCTGGCCAGACCCTGCCTCCGGCTTCGGCAGCGTCATTTGGTGCGCGGTGTTGGCTTCGACGCGCGCCACATCGCCGCGCGCCGCCAGCGTGTTGACCAGCGCCACATCGCCCTGCGTCAGCACCATGTTGCTGATGAAGTAGGACTTGTAAGGAATCCCGCGCGCGGTCAGAAAGGCCAGGAGATCGGCCTGCGTACGCTCAGCGGTTGACTTGAGGGCCTGGTAAACAAATTCACCCTTGGCCTGCTTGGTCGGCAGATTAGCCGCAGGGCCGAGATCGGCTTGCTCAGCCATGACAACGAAGAAGATGGCTGTCCCGTTGGCGTTCAGCTCCTCCAATAACTTGACTGAGACCTTGCCCTGTAGTTCTTGAGGGCCGGTGCGCGGCAGCGCCGAGGCCATCGGCGTCACAAGCACCAGCAGCAGAAGCAAACTGAGGGCGGTTCTGATTCGTAGCATGTTCGAAGCTCCTTTCGGTCCGATACGATTGGTTGGCCTGGGGGCAGTGAGTAGGCCGTTATTATCGGGCAAAAAGCGAGATCGTCCAAATCTGGCGTTCGGCGATTGACCGCGCCCAGGGCAAGAGCGAACGGACCAGCGCCTCCGCGCGTGGAACCTCGGCAGGCAGCTGTACGTTGATGGTGACGAAAGCAGGATGGGCCGCGATCTATGAGTCCGGCCCCCAACAAGCCCTGACACGAATCGTATACGCGTTGACGCGCAGGAGGGGTTATGTCTCATATCAAGTCGGTCAGGCTCCCGCGCCTGGTCGCTATCCAGCTTTTGTTGACCGCGGCGGCCTGTTGCGCATTTAGCTGCACGGCGGTTGCGCCAGACTTGCCCGCGACGTTGACAACGCAGGCGCCGCCTGTCAGCCCCGCGCCGTCTCCATCGCCCGCGGCCACACCGACGCCGGAATGGGCAGTCTACGCCAGCGCAACATTCAGCGTCACCTTGCGCTACCCCGCAGCCTGGCGCGCGGATGATTCTGCCGCCGGCGACCTGTGGCGCGGAGCGGACGGTTTCGTGAGATTAACGTCAGCGTATGATGTGGCAGAGACGATCGAGGGGGCTTGTGCGTCGTTGCTGCAAAACAGTGAGGCGACAGGCAAAGCCGGGAACCAATCCTGGGGCAGTCATCCGCAATTGGAGTATCTGCGCGTAGACAATCAGCCTGCCTGCCTCATTTTACCTGCGGCCGACGAACAGCAGGCCCATGATGAGGCGCTGCTGTTGGTGCAATATCCCCGCGCTTACGAGCGCAACCGCATCCTGCAGCTCTGGGCCGACCTGCGTCACCTGCGGCCGATCGCGGCCTCTGTGCGCTTTAGCCCGCCGCCGCAGGCGCTCGCTTCGCTGCAAAACACGCCTGCCTTTGTCGAGCTGGACATCTTCTCCGGCCTCCCTAACCCGATCTGGTCTCTGCCTGATGCAGCGAGGAAGGAGCTGTTGACGAGATTAGCGCGTCTCGCGTCGAGGCCAACAACGCCGTACCCGGGTCTTTTGGGTTATCGTGGGCTGCTGGTGCACTTCAACCTGCCGCCCTACGGCATGCCAGAGACCGTGGAGGTTTTTCAAGGGGCCGTCTGTTATGATCTGGGTGGAACAAGAACGTGTCAGGTTGATGCCGGTCGCGAGATCGAGCGCTGGCTGCTGGCAACCGCCGACAAATCCCAGGTGGATGGCAAGCTGTTGGAGCAAGTGCTCAGCGAGATGGATAGCGGCAAATAATCCACAAACCGAGACTTATCGTTCACCCGTGCGGTGATCGGCATTTTACCAATCCAAACTCCAAAATGGAGAGGGAACGCTAATGTCCAGGTCTTTGCTGGCGCTCTCGGTTCGGTGTCGTTGGGCAATCAACGTGCGTAATTCAACCTCAGACGTGTCCACCAGATAGATACGGGGATCGGCAAGGAGGCGAGCCAGGCCTGAGGCATCAGTTACCGCGCCCTGGATAACCATGACGCCTGCCAGAACGAGTTGTTCGCCGGTGACGGTCGCCGGGTCCATGCTTCGTACCTCTGCGACAGCCCGGTCAAGTCCGCCAAATTCCCAATGGCCGCCGCGCTTCTTGCCATCCAGCGACGATCTACCAACAAGAGCGAAGCTGTTTACCTGAACATGGGTCTCCGATACAAGGGTTCGAGCATCTTGCAGCGAGACTGGCGCAGCGAACGTAATCTGTAGCGGTAACGGGTACATCGTGTCTTGCGCTAACAGCACTTGCCCGCGCTGCTGATTAGCAGCGAGGTAGTTCTCGCGTGCCACAGGATCATCGAAGTCAACACTCACCGTTACGTAGAGATTCCCATTCGCCTGACCTTGACCTGTGTAACGAAACGAACTGGTTTCTCCCTCAAAATAGGGGGAAGCCACCATAGCCACTCGAGTCTGTACGACAAAAACGAGGGCGAGGATAGCTACAATCAAGCAAAAACTCCACAGCCAACGATATGAACGATGCATGGTTGCTTCCTTTCAAAGAACCTGTTTGTAGGATGCCTAGTTGACCATACCTGACGGATCACTGTATTTCCAGTTGAAACATCGGGCAATGACGATCTTACCGAGCCAGCTGTCACTGACTGTGTGATTATGGGAAAAAGAATAATTAACCTGACCTTCGGCGTATGCTGTGCTACATTGGGCGCGATTGATTTCATCATAGGTGACCAAGTGGCGTAGAACCCATGCTCGCGAGTTGACACCCTGACCTGCTTTGTTCACACGGACAGAGCCGAGCCAACTCTCGCACTCCCGTCAGGACGCCCGCTTAATGATAGGCGTCAGCCGCTGGCGCAGGTCTGGAAAGATCCAGTCGCCCACCCGAACCTTTGCGAACCAGACCAGCCCGCAAAACAAGCGCGGAGCGCGAGTCGACTGCGCATGGGGTTGGGCGGCAATGACTTGTTATTTAGCCGCTGGTGTAACTGTAGCTGGAACTGCTATGTCCCCCATAAGCCAGAAAGCGCCTGACCCACCTTTCGAGCAATGTGCGGGAATGCGTTGGCGTAATTGCTCATCCAGAGCAAGATACGATACTTCGCCGCCTCCAACTTGCACTGTCTCTCCACTGCGCCATACGACCTTCTCGCCTGTGAGCTCGTCGCTGATCTCAATCATGTCTTCTTTGATGTCTACGGTAAAATCGGGCGGCCACACAAGCAAGTAATCATTAATTCGTAGGCAGTCATTGTCTATCGTGAGTTTGCCAACCATCTCAGCCAACAAACGCGTCGCAATAATCGGCGGCGTTGCAACGGAAGTAGTCACTTGGGGCTCATCGGGTTTTGTGCCACATGCTGCTAAACTAAGTAATACCAAAATAAAACAAGCGACTTTCTTCATAGTCCCTCACAGTGCATGACTGTAACGGGGCAAATGCGACCTATTACAGCCATGCAGATGCAAACCTATCGGTTAGTTGGTGAGGATGCTCACGCCAAGGATATTGTAGATATGGTCTACAGGCCCGTAAATGGCTTGATTGCCATACTTCGAAATAGTAGTGCCATAGGCCACGTTATTCTGGAACCATGGCCCTCCACTGTCTCCACCTTCTACATTTACATTTACACGAACATTCACACCGTCAAAGTTCTTGTCCTGAATGAAGCCGCACGCGAAACCAGTGGTCTTTCCAAACTTGCAAACATACTCGCCAACGTACTGGCTAGCACGGAACTTGACGAAGTAAATCGCCTGTGCGTAACTTCCGGTCCAGACCAAGTTCCTGGCGTTTAGAGGGTAAGCCGCAAGATGCCACTGAATGTCGTACACACCTCCGGTCGTTCCCCCCATCCAAGATAGCGTATAACCGTTCCAAGATTGCCCGTCTTGGCAGTGTCCGGCTGTGGTAACACCTTTATCGCCTGTGGTCGCCTTACGCACTGAAAATCCACTTGTACATGTCGAAAGAGCCAAACCGCCATAAATATCGACAACATCCTGTGGAAGTTCGTCAACGCGAACAATTCTCACCTGTGGGGGTAATTCAACATTCATATTGTGAATAGCGGTGGTTAGTTGCTTCTCATCAAGGACGTACAACTCCGCTATGTTCTCGCTGACGCTGATGCCGGAACTAAATCGTATTCCAAGCTTAGCTACCACTTCGGCCTCCTGAGCACGCGCAAATTCCAGTTCCTTGATGGTAAACGTCACTTCGCGCAACTCAATCAACTTGCTTAGTGTCGCGTCGATAAGATAAGGCGTTAGTACCCCCTTGTCGACTTTAGTGAGGCGTACGATGATTCTAAAGTCGGGCTGATGTTGTACCTGGAGGCCAGCATAGATTGCCGCCTCTTTTTCAGCTAATGTAGCCTCGAGATTACCGATACTGTCTTGTAACTCGAGGCGGAACATTGCCTCTTTGATATCTACTCCGACGGTCAAGGCGTAGGCGGCTGCGCTGTCAGCAAGCACTTGGTCGCGCGAAGCAACAGGACCTTCACCGTCCAGAATTGGTGCAGCAAGGGTCGTTGTTGAACTCCCGAAAGGAGTAGCAAGCAACAGCACAATCATTGCAAAGGCTGTCATCGAACGAATAACTTTGAGATTGAGTAACATTTTGGCCTCCTTCTGTCTGTTTAACAAGATCAAGTTCTTTCAGCATAGCTATTACGTAGCTGTCCTGATGCACAGGTAGATGCCAGATGTAACGAAGTTAAGAAGCCGGACATCCATACTTATACAGGCTAGGAACAGTCGTCTAAGGTGTCTCTAAAGTCTCGAGCCTGAATAGGGCACACGATAGGGCCGCCTAACAACATCGTCAAGAAGCACGTTGTTTTCCCTCGTGTCGTCAGATTGGTCCAGCAAATTGACTTAGATTCGCGCATACTGTATGTCTCCTTTCAGAAATCTGTGAAGGATCAAAGAATCCTTATATGTTTCGTGTTTTGATCCTGGTCATCAGGATGCGCTTCGAACCTTAAACCAATGTCACAGATCTGTAACGGTTCTGCATCATTTGTGTATCAAAATAAAAAGACGCGGTGGGTGACCCATCGCGTCTTTTGTTATGCTGGAATGCTGTTAGGAATGGAAGCAGGCGAAGCGTCTATGGCATCATCTGCAAGAGCGCTTCAAATTCTCTCGCTGCGCTGCTCAGGTTCCCGGTTTGCTTGCTCAGGCTAAACTCGTCCCACTGTGCGTCGGGCAGATCATCTATGAACCAACACAGAGCTACGATCTGAGGTTTGACATTGACCTCGGTCAGCGCATGGGTCAACCAGCCGGACGGGTAGTTTCGAGCCGGTTGTACATTGGTATCGGCCGTAAAAGTATTCGTAGAAGTAATGAAAACTGGCAATCCACGCGTGGTCGGGTTTGTGTTGATAATTGCGAGCCAATCCTGGTAAACGCGAAAACCAGTCTGAGCGCCGTTCCATGAGGGCTGGCGCAGATCAGTGGCTGGCTCCAGCGCCCGGTCCTGGCCGGCAAGGTCAGGCGCTTCTGGCCGACCGGAAGCCTGGATAGCAAAACCATCCGGGCTGGCCAGTGGTATCCCGGCAGTGGCTTTCTCTTGCGCAGCCTGACTGACAGTGTAGACAAGAGTGTTCATGTAATTCAACCAGGGCGCATCAATCACCCATGTCAGTTTTCCATCTTGATCCCGATTCCAGGGGCGCACCGGTCCGACCAAAACGCGCACGGTTGGGTATTCTTGATGTATCACCTGAATAACGTTGTCTGTACGGTTTGCTTCGATACCATACCCATTGAAAACACGTGCATACCAGTCAGGTGTGACCATTTTGCCGCCTGCCAGTTGATTGCTGCCCTGTTCATTATAGCCGCTGCCAATGACGAAGGCGTAGACGTTATGCAAACGAGCGTCACGCGCCAGACGTCGAACATAGATCAGGTATTCCGCCAACGCCGCTTCATCTTCACGCGGCGGAATGCTCTGTCCTTTCTGATAATCTACGCGTATGAGTACTCGCAACCCACTTTCATTTGCGCGTTGGACACGCGTTGCTAACTCATCAATCGTATATCCTGGGCTTGCCTGGGTGGCATACGTCAACTCCACATCCCATCCGCTACGCTGATGCCAGTTTCGCAGCGGATTGGCAAAGACAACGCCAAGTTTCGTTGGTCGTCGCATGAGCGCGGGTGCGGGCGTAACCCAGGCAGGAGAGACTGATAAGCGCCCCCGTTCCACACAACCGGTGTGACAGTCATGATAGAAAACGAGTTGATAGGCCCGTTCCGATGGAACAGAAGTACGCCAGATCCACGTCCAGCTATCCAAACCAGGATTCTTGTGCCAGGTATCAATCGCCAATGGCCGATCATCCAGGGTAAGCAAAACGTTTGACCAGGGAACGATGTCAGAAACGTTAATCTCCAATGATGAAAGAGACGCGCCTGACTTAGCCGTAAGTGAGATGCGTGGCCATGTTGCCTGATCAATCGGATACCCGGGAGCGATGATGATATAGCCTGAAACACGCACGAGCAAGAATACAATACCGCCAAGTCCAATGACAAGCAGTATGCGCAGAACAAGCCGAGTGTTCACGATGTCGCACTCCAATACAAATTCAAGGATACGCAACGAGCTTCAAAACGAAGCGAACAGTAGTACCAGTCGTTGGCCCCCCTGTCTGACTTTCAATCTCCAGACCACTTTGATGTTTGTGCAAGATCTCTTGTGCAAGGGCAAGCCCAAGTCCATTCCCCTCGACATCGTGACGGCCACGATACAACCGTTGACTGACAAACGGCAGGTGCTCTGCTGCAATTCCAGGCCCGGTATCGCTGATCGTGCAGGCAATGCTGGTCTCTTTACGACTCAAGGCGACGTCAACCTGGTCACCAGGCCGACCATATTTGATGGCATTGTCCAACACGTTCAGGAAGACTCTCATCAGTTGGTCCGCATCCCCCAAGATGTGCGGTAACGGTGTAGCGGCGTGAAAGGATATCTCAATCTGACGTTGCTCCGCCAGGGGAATCATCTGGGCAACTGCACTTTCGGCCAACACCACCAGGTCTACGGGGTGTTGGGCCAGGTCAGCTGTCATGTCAAGACGCGTCAACTCAACCAATCCCTGCACCAGCCGCGCCAGGCGTCGGGCTTCTCGTTGAATCACCTTGCGCGAGGCCTCGCTTGCCGCAGCTGTCATGTCGGGATTCTCTAGTAAATCAGCGTGAGCCAGGATAGAGGTCAGAGGTGTGCGCGTCTCGTGGGCCAGGCTATTGACAAAAGCATGATAGGCCTGGCTAATCTGCCAAGATTGGCTGACGTCCGTAACAAACACAATGCACTGGTTATCATGTCGTTGCACCAGCCATTGAACGCGGCGAGTTAGTGACAACGTGATCTGGCGCGTGGAGCCAACAGAATCAGATGAACGAAGACATTCCATCATGTCCTGATGTAACAGTGTCATCCAGGATGAACCATCCGCAATTGTCAGTGCAAACGGCGCCGCTGGTAGTTCTAGCAGATGGTGGGCCGCAGCATTCAGATAGTGACAGTCTTGCGAAGTTCGAAATAGGAGGATACCAATGGGCGCAGAGTCGAATATCGCGTTTGACAAAGTTTGTGAAACATGATTCGTGGTCAGGCGTCTACGCCACGCCCACCAGATGCCACCAGATACGACTAGAACAAGAGCGAGCAGCAGTAACAGCACGACTCTGAGCTCAAGTAAGATCAACATGGGGAAAGTCCTAGCGATCAGTTCTTTCCAATTCCGCAGGCGTAGCCAGGCGGTACCCAAACCCACGTACGGTACGAATGAGCTGGGGTTGTGCAGGATCGTTTTCCACTTTGACGCGCAGGCGCTGAATATGAACGTCTACGGTGCGTGAATCGCCGTCATACATGTAACCCCAAACCTGGCGCAAAAGCGTTTCCCGCCCGAAAGCACGGCCTGGGGCACGTAACAGGCACAGCAGCAGGTCTTGCTCGGTAGGGGTCAAGTCAAGCGTTTGATTGCGCAATTCAATACGGTGTTGTGAAGGCCATGCCGTTAATGGCCCACAAACCAAAGGCAACTCGCGCGCACTGCGATGATGACTATGCTCCACCAGGCGAAAGAGCGCCTTGATATGAGCAAGCAGCTCGCGCGGCACAAATGGCTTCGCCAGATAGGCATCGGCGCCAGCCTCGATACCAATCAGTTTATCGGTCAGTTCATCACGTGCCGTCAACATGATCACCGGAATATACTGCTCCGCTTGCCGTACACGGCGACAGATTTCCAGCCCGTCCACGCCAGGCAACATGATATCAAGAACGACCAGGTCAACCTGGTGCATGGTGAGCGTAGCCAGAGCTTCTTCCCCACTCTGTGCTGCAAAAACCATGTAGCCCGCCTGTGTCAGTACATTATGCAGAGCGTGAACAATGGCTAATTCATCATCAACAACCAAAACTTGTTTGGACATGATTGACCAGGATCGCTTAATGATAGCAGGGACGCGGCGCCAATCAAAGAATGGGGGCGCTCCTACGACGAAACAAGCCTATTACTCGATCCTTAATGTGATGTAACGGTTCTGTAACAGCTTGGGACCATGAGCATGATACCCGTTGACACGCGCAGTCACAATGGGTGAAACTACGTCAATGGTCTCAATGGTGGTAGTGGCCTGAAGAGTGTATACTCAAGAAATCTGACAGATAGCCAGGAACACACGGCATATCGAGTCAGCAAAAAGGAGAGAGCGTTGACGCCCCTGTTGGGGCGCAACAAACGGATGAAAATGGGTGTACAGACCCGTCTTCGATCCGATCTCTCTCCTTTTTGCTTGCAAATCAACTCATCGTATGCGATTTACTTCTTCGCACCCTTGTTTGTCGCGACGGCAGCCGTGCTGCTGGCAAAATCGCCGCCCTTGCGGCTGCGCCGCACGGCCCAACCAATGATGAGCAAGCCGGCCACAATCATCACGCCGGTGACAAGATTGAGTTCCTTGTACTGGACAATGATCGGCGCAATGATCAGGCTGACCAGGTTGATCACCTTGATCATCGGATTGAGCGCCGGGCCGGCCGTGTCCTTCAACGGATCGCCAACCGTGTCGCCCACGACGCTCGCCTTGTGGCGTTCTGAGCCTTTGCCCGTATTCTTGGCCAGGTTGCGCGGCTCATCTTCGATCGTCTTCTTGGCATTGTCCCAGGCGCCGCCCGCGCTGGCCATGAAGACAGCCAGCAGCTGGCCAGACAGGATGATGCCGGCCAGGAAGCCGCCCAACGCCTCAACCTGCAGCGCCAGGCCAACCACCACTGGCGTGATGATCGCCAGCAGCGCCAGATTGACCAGTTCGCCCTGCGCGGCCACGGTGGAAATGGTCACAGCCTGGCGATAGTCCGGCTTGACCTTGCCTTCCATCAGGCCCGGAATCTTGAACTGGCGGCGCACTTCTTCGACAATCAGGCCCGCGGCGCGCGCCACCGCCTTGATCGCCAGGGCCGAGAAGAGCCACGGCACCGCGCCGCCAATCAGGAAGCCGATGAAAACGTTCGGTTCCGAAACGCGAATGCCGTTGACCAGCGCGGTGGGGTCAATCTTGGTCACGTCGGTGATGAACGAGCCGAAGAGCGAAACCGCGGCAATCACGGCCGAGCCAATGGCAATACCCTTCGTGATGGCCTTGGTGGTGTTACCCACGCCGTCCAGGTCAGCCATGATCTGGCGGGCATCCTTGTCCAGGCCGGCCATTTCGCCAATGCCATTGGCGTTGTCGGAAATGGGGCCGAAGGAGTCCATGGCCACATTGTTACCGGTGAGGGTCAACATGCCGATGCCGGTCAAGGCGACGCCGTACAGAATATAGGCCACGCCCATACCGGAGTAGATCAAGACCGAGGCCAGAATGGTCAGGGCAATGACGATGGCGGCCCACACGGTGGACTCATAACCGACACCCAAACCGGACAGAATGGTGGTAGCCGGTCCGCCGCCCGTGGAAGCGCGGATTTCCTTGACGGGCGCGCCTTCGGTGCCGGTGAAGTAGTCGGTCAGGCGGTCGAGGACGATGGCCAACAGCACGCCGACGCTGGTGGAAAGGAAAGGCCGCCACCAACCGCCAGGCACGTTCTGCATGTAGAAGAAGGCCACGATCATGAACAGCACGGTGGAAATGGCGGCTGAGGTCAGGAAGCCGCGGAAGATCGCGGCCATGGCGTCGCCCGACTTGCCGGGGCCAGCCTTGACCAGGTAGGTGCCGATGATCGAAGAAAGCACACCGATGCCGCGCACCAGCAAGGGGTAAATGATCCAGTTGATCTGTTTGGTGGACGCGACCAGGGCCAGGCCCAGGATCAGGGCGGAGACGATCGTCACTTCGTACGACTCGAAGATGTCGGCGGCCATACCGGCGCAGTCGCCGACATTGTCGCCGACCAGGTCGGCGATCACGGCCGCGTTGCGCGGATCATCTTCGGGAATATCCTGCTCCACCTTGCCGACCAGGTCGGCGCCGACGTCAGCGGCTTTGGTGTAGATACCGCCGCCCACGCGCATGAACAAGGCCAGCAGCGTGCCGCCAAAGCCAAAGCCGAGCAAGGCGTCGGGCGCGGCGACGCCAAAGATCATAAAGATGATGGTGCCGCCGAACAGGCCAAGTCCGTCGGTCAACATGCCGGTGATGGTGCCGGCGCGGTAGGCAATGCGCAGCGCGCCGCCAAAGCTCTTGCGCGATTCGGCGGCCACACGCACATTGGCCTCGACCGCCATGCGCATCCCAATCTGCCCGACTGCCAGGCTGAAGCCCGCGCCCATGACGAAGGCGATGGCCCGGCCGATGCCGATCAACAGCTTGAGCGAATTGGCATCCATGCCGGGGAAGCGCTCAAGCGCCTCTCGCGACGGCGGCACAATATACACGCTCAAGAAGAGGGCGATGGTCAGCAGGCCGATAAAAGGCAGAATACTACGCAGCTGGCGTCCCAGATAGGCATCCGCGCCTTGCTTGATCGCTTCCCACACTTCCTGCATCTTGGCCGTGCCTTTGTCCTCGGCCAATACCTGACGGCGCAGGAACAGGGCATAACCTAAGCCCAAGATGGCGACGACCAGGACGCCCCAGAGAGAATACGTCTCGAAGGTTGTCAGGTCCAAATGTTGCAACATGCTCTTTGCTTCCTCCTTACAGTGATTTCACGCAAAATGAGAGGTAGAGAAAAACGGATCGTGCGGCAGGTGGGTGTGACAGGTCGAGAAAATAAGAAAAGCCCCTTCCTGCATCATCAAACGGTGCACCGAAGAGGCCCAAAAGAACGAGATACACAACCGAAGAATGGAAACCCCATGGGGAACGCATGCCCAAATGGGCAACCTCAAACAGGCCACTTCGCCGCTCACGCGATCATTGTAAAGGCGGAAACGCCAAATGTCAAAATAAAAACAGGCACAGATAACTGTAAATGGGCTACGCGGCCGTGAGCGCGCAGCCCTTTGCCCAAGCAGTAAAAATGTGTTACACTTTTTGCGGTGTTAAACCAAGCAAAGGAGTTTTAGTATGTCAGCTGAGTCTGAAGCCCAGTCCATCGTAAGCCCATTGCCACGGGTAGCCTTAGAGTCCACGGTCATTGCGCATGGCTTGCCCTATCCTCACAACCTGAGACTCGCGCGGCGCATGGAAGCGCGGGTTCGTGAGGCCGGCGCGGAGCCAGCCACGGTTGCGATTCTTCACGGCGAGTTGCGCGCGGGGCTGACCGACCCGGAGCTGCACTACCTGGCAACCGCAGCGAACATTCGCAAGGTCAGCCGGCGCGATTTACCCATCGTCGTCGCGCAGAAAGCGGACGGCGCGACCACCGTTGCCAGCACGATGTTCATTGCGCACCGTTTCGGCATCGAGGTGTTCGCCACGGGCGGCGTTGGCGGCGTTCACCGGGGCACCGTCTTCGATATTTCGGCCGATTTACCCGAGCTGGCGCAAACTCCGGTCACTGTCGTCTGCGCGGGCGTCAAGGCCATTCTGGATTTGCCGGCCACGCTGGAATGGCTGGAAACACACGGGGTCACGGTGATTGGTTTTGGCACTGACGAATTCCCTGCCTTCTACAGCCGGCAAAGCGGCCTTCCGGTAGATGTACGCGCCGATTCGGCGGCCGAGGTGGCGGCCCTCATCCGGGCCAGGCGCCAACTGGGGATGCAGAGCGGGCTTCTCGTCTGTGCGCCAATCCCGCTCGAGGCCGAATTGCCCGCGCCTTTGGTCGAACCGGCCATTCAGCAGGCGCTGCACGAGGCCGAGCAGCGCGAGATTCGCGGCAAAGCGATCTCGCCGTTCCTGCTGGCGCGCGTCAGCGAGCTGACCGGTGAAGCAAGCCTGCGCGCAAATCTGGCTCTCCTGGAGAACAATGCGCAGGTGGCCGCGCAGATTGCCGTGGCCCTGGCTGAATAGAATAAAAAACAGGCTGAGATCGCGTTCTAAACGATCTCAGCCTGTTGGTTTTTCTATCGTAGGGGCAGCGCCTTGCGCCTGCCCTGGGCGACCGCAAGGGATCGCCCCTACCACGAAACATTATCTGAACATCTATAGAAAAAAAACCAGGGCAGAAGTCCCCCGCTCCTCTGCCCTAGCCGCAAACTCCCGAAAGAGTTTACGAAGTAAGAATACACGCCCTGAGCGTAGATGTCAATTGGTCAGGCATAACAAACGCATAACAAACCAGGCTTTGGCGAGGCATCGTCATGCGTTTGTCGTGCAGACTCAGGCGTTCGGCGCGGCGGCGAAGTGCGCGAGATCCACCGCAATCGGCTGATCGGGCTGCTTGGTGAAAACAAGCTCGTCGCCTCCGGCCACATTCACATCCACGTAAACGACGTCGCCGGCCTTGAACTCGCCCTTCAACAGGCTTTTGCTCAAGGGGCTTTCGACGTAACGTTGTAAAGCTCGCCGCAGCGGCCGCGCCCCGAACTGCTCGTCGAAGCCCTTCTCGGCCAGCCAGCGCCGCGCCGCCATGCTCAGGTCAATGGTCAGGCCCTGTTCGACCAGGCGTGACGCAATGTCCTTGACCTGGATGTCCACAATCTTGATGACGTGCTCCAGCTTCAACGGCTCGAAGATGATTACCTCGTCAATGCGATTGAGAAATTCGGGCCGGAAGGTCTGCTTCAGCCCGCGCTCGATCTGCTCGTGCAGCTCGCGCGTTTCAGACGCGCTGCTGTCTGGCCGGATGAAGCCCAAGGCGCCGCCCTTCTTCGCATACGCCGTGCCGATATTCGAGGTCATGATGATGACCGTATTGCGGAAGTCCACCGTGCGCCCCTGGCCGTCGGTCAAACGCCCATCCTCCAGGATTTGCAGCAGGGCGTTCCAAACCTCAGGGTGCGCCTTTTCGATCTCATCGAACAGGATAACCCGATATGGCCGCCGGCGCACAGCCTCGGTCAGCTGCCCGCCCTCATCATAGCCCACATAACCAGGGGGGGCGCCGAGCAAGCGGCTGACGGTGTGCGCTTCGCGGTACTCGCTCATGTCAATGCGCAGCAACGCATCTTCATCATCGAACATGAAGGCGGCCAACGCCTTGGCCAGCTCGGTCTTGCCCACACCGCTGGTGCCCAGGAAGATGAAGGAGCCGATGGGGCGGCGCGGGTCCTTGAGGCCGCTGCGCGCGCGCCGAATGGCATCGGCAATGGCATTGATGGCCTCGTCCTGGCCAATGATGCGCTCGTGCAGCACTTCTTCCATGCGCAGTAATTTCTCAGCCTCGGTTTCCAGCATTTGCGTGAGGGGAATGCCTGTCCAGCTGGCAACCACCTGCGCGATGTCTTCTTCGCTGACCACTTCATCCAGGCCTGTTTCGGCGCGCCAGGTTGTGCGTTCGACCGAAAATTCCTGTTCGAGCTTCAAGCGTTCGGCCTTGAAGGTGGCCGCGCGCTCGTAATCCCGTGAGGCCCAGGCCGCCTCTTCCTCGGCCGTCAGCTTCTGCAGACGCCCCTTCTTATCTTTGAGATCGTCCGGCATGGTGTAAAGCGCCACGCGCAGTTTGGCCGCGGCCTCGTCCATCAAATCAATGGCCTTGTCAGGCAGCTTGCGATCCGCCACATAACGATGCGACAGGCGCGCCGCGGCAACCAGGGCCTTGTCATCAATCGAAACCTTGTGGTGCGCCTCGTAGCGATCGCGCACGCCGCGCAAGATGCCAATCGTATCTTCAACGCTCGGCTCTTCCACCCAAATCGGCGAGAAACGACGTTCCAGGGCGCTGTCCTTTTCGATGTACTGGCGGTACTCATCGGGCGTTGTCGCGCCGACGCAGCGCAGTTCACCGCGGGCCAGGGCCGGCTTCATCATGTTACTGGCATCCATCGCGCCTGACGCCGCGCCCGCGCCAACCACGGTGTGAATTTCATCAATGAAGAGAATGATCTCACCCTCGGCGCGCTGCACTTCTTCGATCGTCGCCTTCAGGCGCTCTTCGAACTCGCCGCGGAAGCGGGTGCCGGCCACCATGGCGCCCAGGTCAAGCGACAAGACGCGCTTATTCATCAAGATTTCCGGCACTTCATCAGATGCAATCTTCTGCGCCAGCCCTTCGACAATGGCCGTCTTGCCCACGCCGGCCTCGCCAATGAGGACCGGGTTGTTCTTGGTGCGGCGGCTGAGCACCTGAATGACGCGCAAAATTTCCGCATCCCGCCCAATCACCGGGTCAAGTTTACCATCGGCCGCCAGTTGGGTCAGGTCACGGCTAAATTTTTCCAACGTGCGATACTGGCTATCGGTGGCCTGGCTGGTGATGCGCTGGCCGCCGCGCAGTTGTTCGACCGCCTGGCTGATCCGTTCCCTGGTAACGCCGTGCTCTTTCAGAATACGGGCCGTCGGCGTGTTGCGTTCGGCCGAAATAGCCAGGAAAAGATGTTCCGTCGAGACGAACTCATCCTTCATACGGCTGGCCTCTTCATTGGCGGCGTCAATCACGCGTTTCAGGCGCGGGGTGATGAAGACCTGGGAAACCGCGCCGCCGTAGGGCGTATTCGTCAGCTTGGGCGCCGTTTGCAACACCTCGTCCAACTTGCCGGAGACCACGTTGACCGGCACCGCCAAACGATCCAAAATCTGAGGGACGATGCCGTTGGCCTGTTCGAGCAACGCTAAAAACAGGTGTTCGGTGTCAACCTGTGTATGTTGATAACGCTGTAAAATTTCATAGGCGCGCATGGCTGCATCCTGCGCGCGGTCTGTAAAACGATCAAATCGCATCATAAGTCTTAAATCACAACCCTCTTTCCATTCCGATTGAAATCGGCCTTTTCCGCCCGATAAAACACATACCCCACTGGCGGGCACTATCGCGCCGGGGGCAGTTCTTCTGTGTAGAATTCGTTCCTATCAAATCAATCTCTAACGAAACGCTAACGCGAGGCGTTAAGCAACAGAGGCGCAAAGAAGGCCGAGCTGAATTCAGCACCCGTTCTTTGCGCCTCTGCTGATCGGTCAGTCGGACCGGTGAGCGGCATCAACTTGCGGCTCAGTTAGTAACGCAACAAGGCCCCGATATTGCCCATGACCTGCAGATTGGGCGAGTCGTCTGCGTTGATTACGACCACGCTGTTGCCAGCCTCCAGCGTGCGGCGCACCAGGGTGTTGACCACATCGGGCACTGGCTGCATCGCGCCGCCACAGAAGTTACAGGTGGTGGCGGTGGCCACGGAGATGTAACCGCAATTCTGGCAGCGGTGGGCAGGCGCCTCATAACCTTCGGTCATGACCAGCTGCATGACGCGGCCATCCTGCAGCGCGACCACGGTGTCAACCAGGCCCATGACGGCCGGGCCGCCCTTGCTGGCGGTAGTCACAATCTGCTCGACAAGCGCGCGCTCGCGGGCCACGGCCACCTGTTGGGCCACAATCAGCGCCAACTCGCCAATTTCGGCGGCGCTGGCATTCGCATCCACATTGAAGGTGCCAACAACGCGCTCCTGCCAAACTTTCGGGAGTTGGCTGCGAAACAGGGAGATATTGTCGTCGGTGCCGGCCACGATGATGCGTTTGCAGTCATTCTCGAAGAAACGAATCGCCTCCTCGACAGCATCCTTGACATTGCGTTCGACGGTCTCCTCGGCTGCGCGCTGAATGCGCGCCGCCGAACGACCACCGGCGCGATGGTGCTTGACATCCTCGCCCAACATGCCGCTGGCTTCTTCCAGTTTGCCCATGTAGAACATGAACAGCCGCACGCCCTCACGGTCTACGACGGCCACGCCATGCCGGGCATAATTGTCCAGGAGATTACTCAGGGGTTTGATGTACGGGCGAGGGTTTACGAATACGCTGTCCTCAATTGGTACAAAGAGTGGATAGGCCCGCCAGAAACCATCAGCCTGGCAACTAAAACATGCCACCCCACGGCCTTGCCAGTTATACTCGAAGTCAATATACCTGGTGATGCGCTGGGCATCGGCCGGACTGGCCTGATCTTCCACAGAAGAAAGTAAGCGGCGCAAAGCCAACTTATACTTCTCAAGCGTGCGGCGGCGCGGGTCCACGTTGAGATAAAGGCTCAAGACCGGCCCCTTCTTCCCCATCATCTCGACCAATTCTTGCAGTTCAGTATCGCGAATCATAGGTTCCCTCGATTCTGTCGTGCGCGCATCCCGGAGCAACGGGCCATGGCGCCGTGGCTGAGAAGCTAACAGCCTTCTTCCGGCCCGGCCCCGGTTGCGCCCGACCACCACAGGGGGATGTGGTGGTCATTGACGATTGTCTCGCTTAACTTTAGCTCCAGACAACAAACGATAAATGGTTTACGCCGCTGCCTCAGCGCAGAAGTTCGGCTAGGCCACAGCTTACGGAATGACCAGCCGCTGCCCTTCGTAAATCTTGCTGGCATCCTTGATGCCGTTGGCCTGGGCAATGGCGGCCGCGGTCACGCCATAGCGCGCGGCAATCTGCGACAGGGTGTCGCCGCGGCGCACAATGTAAATGCGATCACCGCCGCTGCTGCCGCCGCTGCTGCTGCTGCCGTCACCTGAGCTGCCGGGAACTTTGATAACCTGGCCTGGGTGGATCAAATTCGGGTTGGAAATGCCATTGATGCGCATCAATTCCGCAACCGTGGTGTCATAGCGCGCCGCAATGGAGCCAAGCGTCTCGCCGCGCTGCACGGTATGCGTGCCATACGGTTGGGTGGCAATGTCGGCCGGCTGCTTGCCCGGAATCTTGATGACCTGACCGGCGCGAATATCGCCCGCATCTTTCAGATTGTTGAGCGCGACCAGGACATTGACGTCGGCGCCAAAGCGCTGCGCGATGTCGGTCAGGGTATCGCCGTCCTTGACCACATAGGACCAGGTGTCGTTGGGGGCAGGGATCGTGGCAATGGCCGGCGGCTGCTGGGCGATCGGAGGCGCTACCACACCGCCGCCCGCGGCGCCTGGGGTGCCGCCGAGCGCATCGCCTTGCACGCCAACCGTTCCGGTCATGGGGGTGGTGTTGGGGCTTAGGGTTAGAGACTGTTTACCGGTGGCTGGCGTCTGCGTCCAGGTGGCTTGCTGGTTTGCCACAGGCCGGTCGCGCGTACAACCGAACATGGCAAGCGCCGAGAACAACAAGAGGATCGCGGTGAATAACGTCAAACGAAGTCGCTGTGCATGCATGATCTGTCTTTCTGACCTCCATAAGGTAGTGCGGCGTGAAGATGCGCCCCGGTTGCGTCGTTGGTGCGGGGCAAGGCTGCCCTGGCAGCGTCTGGTAACTGCGCGCCAGGTGTACGTAACGGAGCTTACCACGGCTTGCAGTCAGCGTCAAGTCACTTTCATCCCGGTCAAATGACGCCGAGCCGCTTGCCAACGTTCCCAAAAATATCGAGCGCCTGCGTCAAATCGGCCTCGCTGTGGCTGGCGCTGAGCATGACGCGAATGCGCGCCTGACCACGCGCCACCGTGGGGAAGCCGATCGCCATGGCAAACAGGCCTTCCTCGAAGAGCGTGCGGCTGAACTGCTGCGCCAGGGGCGCTTCGCCCAGCATGATGGGGGTGATCGGCGTTTGGCTGCGCCCGGTGTCGAAGCCCAAACGCTGCATTTCCGCCTTGAAGAAGCGCGCATTGCTCCACAGGCGATCCACCAAATCGGTGGATTGCTCCAGGAGATCAACGGCGGCCAGGCAGGCGGCCGTATCGGCTGGAGTGACCGCGCTGGAAAAAAGGAAAGGCCGCGCCTTCTGGCGCACATAATCAACGATCGTCTTCTTGCCGGCAATCACACCACCTACAACGCCGAAAGCCTTCGATAAAGTTCCCACTTCGACATCAATTTTGCCATGCAGGCCAAAATGATCCACGATGCCGCGCCCACCGCGCCCAAGCACCCCTTCGCCATGCGCATCGTCCACCATCGTCATCACGCCGTAGCGTGCGGCCAGCGCATAGAGCTGATCGAGCGGAGCAATGTCCCCATCCATCGAAAAAACGCCATCGCTGATCAGCAGCCCGCGACGGAAATGGGGCAGGTTCTCCTGGATCACGCGCTCGGCATCCGCGACATTGCCATGCTCATAGGGCACGATCTTGGCGCTGGACAGTCGGCAGCCATCAATAATGGAGGCGTGATTGAGGCGGTCGGAGAAAATGACATCTTCCTTGCCCACCAGCGGCGCGATGACCGCTTGATTGGCGCAAAAGCCAGACTGCACGTAGAGGGCATCTTCCACGCCTTTGAACTGGGCCAGGCGTTTTTCCAGCTGCACGTGCAGCTCGGTGGTGCCGGCGATGGAGCGCACGGCCGCCGGGCCGACGCCCCACTGTGCGGCGGCTGCCTGCGCCGCCTGCCGCAAGGCTGCATGGTTAGCCAGCCCCAGGTAGTCGTTGGTGCACATATTCAGCACGCGTTTGCCATCCACGGTCATCCACGGCCCCACGGCCGAGCCGATCGTGCGCAGGTTGATGAATAACCCCTGCTGTTTGAGGTTCGCAATGTCTTCCGTAATCCAAGCCAATGGATCTGCCATGATCTCACTCCTTCTGCTTTGCCATGCCCTCTGGGAACATAATCACCTTGCCGCTCTGCCCGCTCTGCATGACAGCCAACGCATCCTGGTAATCGTCCAGGGCAAAACGATGCGTGATGATCGGCGTCAGGTCCACCGCCCCCGATCGCAACAACCCCCGCATTTGATACCAGGTTTGCCATAAGCGACGTCCCACAATGCCGTAAACCGTCGCCCCTTTGAAAATGATATGATTGTTGAGGTCAAAACCGATGGCCGCCGGCGCCAGGCCAAGCAAAGCCGCTTCCCCGCCATCACGTAACGCCTTGAAGCCTTGATCGAGCGCAGAGCCGGCGCCCGACATCTCCAACAAAACATCCACGCCCTCGCCATCGGTCAAGGTCATGATTTCGCCTACCGGGTCAGTCTCGCTGACATTGTAGGCAAAGTGCGCGCCCATGCGCAGCGCCAGGCGCAAGCGATAGGGTGAAATATCGGTGGCAAAGATCTGGCGCGCGCCGGCCGCCTTGCACACGGCAATGGTCATCAGCCCCACGGGGCCGCAGCCAGAGACAAGCACCTTGCGCGCGGTGACATCGGTGGCAAAGGCGGTGTGGACGGCATTGCCAAAATTCTCTTGCAGGCTGGCAATTTCGATCGGCATGTCGGGCGGATTCAGCCAAAGATTGAACTCTGGCATGGCAATATATTCGGCCCAACAGCCATCGCGCCCCACGCCGATGATCTTGGTGTTCTTGCAGATATGGCCGTTGCCGGTGCGACACTGCGCGCAGGTCTGGCAGGTGATGTGGCTTTCGGCAGAAACGAAGTCACCCACGTTGACCTGAGTTACTTCGCTGCCCACCTCTACCACTTCGCCGCAAAACTCATGCCCCACCACAATCGGCGGGTTGAGATGTGCGCGCGCCCAGGGGTCCCACTTGAAGATGTGTAAATCAGTGCCGCAGATAGATGTCGCTTTGACTTTGATGAGGGCGTCGTGGGGGCCAAGGCGGGGAATATCAACCAGGGCCATTTCCAAACCAGGAGATCGTTCGGGCTTGATGATGGCCCGCATCTTAGCATGGTGGGTCATAGAAAACCTCTCCTTTGAGGTGCGGGCGCTGACCGGCGAGATGGGGAAGCATGGCTTGTCGCGCCCAGCCTAAGCGTGATGATGCCTCATGACATTACTAAAATCATAACACGGGTTACGCTGTCCGTCAAGGGATTGAATTGGCGCGGGTGCATTTCAAACTGGGGGCAGATCGGGCGACTGCAAGTCGCTGCAGCGATTGCAAAGTCCACCTGCGTGGACTACACCCCGAAACTGAAATGCACCCAATTGGCGCGCAGCAACTTCACCGCACGCCCGGCCCTCACGTTTTCTTCATGGTTTTCACACGATTCTCACATTCAATCTTGACAAGAAAAATGGTATAATCGCAGCAGCATTGTATTTTGCGCCCAAGGAGCATCGCGATGAACCGCCGTATTCTAATCGTAGATGATGACAAAAAAACCGTTGATTTGATCCGCATGTACCTGGAAAAAGATGGCTACCGGGTGCTCGCGGCCCAGGATGGGCAGCAGGCGCTGCTGACGGCGCGGCACAAGCGCCCTGATCTCATTATTCTTGATTTGATGCTGCCCACCGTGGATGGCCTGGATGTCTGTCGCATCTTACGCAGCGAATCCAGAGTGCCGATCATCATGCTGACGGCTAAATCAACGGAACATGACAAGCTGGTTGGCCTCGATCTGGGGGCGGATGATTATATGACCAAACCATTCAGCCCGCGTGAGCTGCTGGCGCGGGTGCGGGCGGTTCTGCGTCGCTTGAGTGAAAGCGGCGCATCCGAGGTAGATGAGGTGCGCTTCGGCGACCTGCTTGTGAATTTCGTGCGGCATGAGGTGCGGCTGCAAGGAAACTTCGTTCACCTGACGCCCAAAGAGTTCAAGGTGCTGGAAATCCTTATCAAGGAGCCGGGGCGCGCCTTCAGCCGCCTGGAACTGCTGGAGCAGGCCTTTGGCTTCGATTACGATGGCCTGGAACGAACCGTGGATGTCCATGTGATGAATTTGCGCCGCAAAATCGAGCCGAATCTTGAAGAGCCGATCTACGTGCAAACCGTTTATGGCATTGGTTACAAGTTCGCTTACAACGGAGGGAGCAATGTCCAATAGCCTGCATTTTCGCCTGCCTCCACGTACTTTGACTCCGGGCAGCGTGCCTCTGGTTTCGCTTTTCAACAGCCTGCGCTTCCGCCTGCTTCTGATGCTCGCCACGGTGGTGATCGTTACCGTGGGAATCGCCGCGCTGGTCGGCAGTTGGGCGATTACCAACCAATTCGAGAGCTATCTCAAAGAAGGGGGCACGATGAGCGTCCGTTGCTTCGACCTGGCCGTCGCCAGCGGCACGCGCATGGGCGAGGACGTCTTCATCCGCTCCGTCAACCGTTCGCTGCTGACAGCGATCATTGCGGCCGGCGCGGTTGCCACCATTTTGACGCTCACCCTGGCGCGGCGCATCCTCGGCCCGGTGAGCGCGTTGACCCAAGCCGTGCGGCGCATGGAAACTGGCGACCTGCGTCAACGCGTGAAGGTAGAAACGACCGATGAATTGGGCGTGCTGGCGCACGCCTTCAATGCCATGGCCGACGGTCTGGCGCGCACCGAGCAGCTGCGGCGTCAATTAGTGACCGACGTGGCGCATGAGTTACGCACGCCGCTGACCAACATTCAGGGCTACATCGAAGCGTTGCAAGATGGTGTGGCTGATCCCAGTCCCATCGTGCTCGATTCTATCCACGAAGAGGCGATGCTCCTCAACCGCCTGGTGGAAGACCTGCAAGACCTGGCCCTTGTGGAGGCCGGCCAACTCAAGTTGGTGCGCCAGGCCGTGGCGCCTGCCGACCTCATTTTGCGCGCAGTAACCTCCATGCAGTCGCCTGCCGCCGATAAAGAGATCGTTCTGCAGGTGGAGATGCCAGACGAGCTGCCGCGCGTCTACGCCGACCGCGAGCGCATCGGCCAGGTGTTGCACAACCTCCTGGACAACGCCATCACCCATACGCCGGCAGCGGGAAAAATCAGCGTCAGCGCGCGCGTCAGCGGGCCGGAGGTTGAAGTAAGCGTGCAGGACAGCGGTTCGGGGATTGCTTATCAGGACCTGCCCAATGTCTTCGAACGTTTTTACCGCGCGGACCGTTCACGCGCGCGCGCGACCGGCGGCTTTGGCCTGGGCCTGGCCATCGTCAAACAGTTGATCGAAGCGCACGGCGGGCGCGTCTGGGTGCGCAGCACCGTGGGCGTCGGTTCGACATTCCTGTTTACACTGCCGATCGCGTCGGCGCCCGAAACGACGCAAAGTCAACGACCGAGTGCAAGCGAGTGACTAACCCCGATCCAAATTCCGTCCAAGATAGAGATGTATTCTTGGAGGAAGTCAGATGAAGAAACGTTTGTTGACGAAAAAGTGGCTGTTCGCAGTTTTGGCCGTCGCGCTGATTGCCGGCAGCGTGGCGATTGTGAGCGGGCGCGGGGCTGTGCAAAGGGCGCCGACGGCCGAGGCCGCCCCTGCTGCCCAGCAGAGCGCAAGCGCGGTGGTGGCCGATGCACGGGTGGCGCCGGTGCAGTCGGCGGCATTGAGCTTCGCCGCCGGCGGAATCGTGTCCGAGGTTTTGGTCAAAGAAGGCGACGTAGTGTCGCCCAATCAGGTGTTGGTTCGTTTGAACGACGCGCGTGCGCAGGCCACGCTGGCGCAGGCGCAGGCCAGCTTGAGTCGAGCCGAAGCGCGCCTGGCCGAACTGAAGGCCGGCGCACAGACGCAGGAAATTGCCGCCGCGCAGGCAACCCTGGATGCGGCCCGCGCGCAGCTGGCGCGGCTTCAGGCGCCCGCGCGCGCTGAGGATGTCGCCGCGGCGCAGGCCGATTTGACTGCGGCGCGTGCAGCCCTGCAGAAGGTGCAGGAAGGCGCCAGTCAGAAACTGAAGATTGCGGCGCAGGCTGAGCTGGCAAACGCCGAAGCTGCGCTGCGCCAGGCGCAAGCCGCGTATGACCGGGTACAGGGCGACCCTAACATTGGCGCCCGCCCCGAAGCCCTGCAGTTGCAGCAGGCTACGAACAACTATCAGGCAGCCAAAGCGCGCTATGAAGATTTGACGCAGGGGGGCAGCGCTGCCGACATTGCCCAGGCAAGGGCGCAGATACAACGGGCGCAGGCAACGTTGGACAAGGTCAAAGTGCCGGCGCGCGCCGAAGATATTGCCGTGGCGCAAGCCGACATACGCCGGGCGCAAGCCCAGTTCGATCTGATCGAAGCCGGCAGCCGACCAGAAGCGGTGGCGGCGGCCGCAGCCGATGTCGCCGCGGCCAAAGCTGGCCTGGAGCAGGCGCAAGCCGCGCTGGCTGACAGCGAACTGCGTGCGCCTTTTGCCGGTACGGTGGCTGAGTTGAACGCGAAGGTCGGTGAAAATATCGCACCTGGCGCCGTCACCGTGCAACTGGCAGACCTGAGCGCCTGGCGCATCGAGACACAGGATTTGACGGAGTTAGCCGTGGTCAAGATCGGCGTGGGCGACACGGTTGAGCTGACGTTCGATGCCCTTCCTGACCTGGACATCACGGGCAAGGTGCTGAGCATCAGTCCGTTGGGTGTCAGCAAGCAGGGTGACATCACCTACAAGGTGGTCATTGAGCCTGAGAAGAGCGATACGCGCCTGCGCTGGAACATGACTGCGTCGGTGACGATAGACAAATAGGCCGTTAGATTTACTCCTGACTAACCATGGAGTGCGCCCTGGCAAGAAAAATATCCTCGGCTGCGTGCATGAGGTTACTTGCCAGGGCGTGCTCGCGAGATAAGGGGCGCAGGTTCTCGGCGCGGCCGGTTCAATTCGATTCTGGCGGGCAGGCGCTGACCAGCACTTTATCCACGCGACGCCCGTCCATATCCACCACCTCGAAGCGCCAGGCGCCCCACACGAATTGATCGCCAGCGCTGGGAATGTGCCCCAGCTGGCGCAGGATGAAACCGGCGACGGTCACATAGGCGCCGGCGCCAGGCAGCGCCGCGAGGTCGAGCAGTTCCTGCATCTCATCCACCGGCAATGTCCCATCCAGCAGCCAGGAGCCGTCGGCGCGCGGCACAGCCAGCGCATCGGCCGGCTGATCCTGGTCAGACACATCGCCTACAATCGCCTGCAAGATGTCGTTGAGCGTGAGCAAGCCTGAAACGCCGCCGTACTCGTCCAGGACCAGAACCAGCGGCGTGCGCGCCTGTTTGAAGGTTTCCAGAACGCGCAGCGCGGGCGTGCTTTCCGGCACCAGCAGCGGCGGCTGCAACGCCTCCTCCAGGGTCAGCGATTCGCCGCGGGCGTGCGCGGTCAGCAGGTCATGGACGCGCACCACGCCAACGACCGCATCGAGCGAGCCGCGCCCGACCGGAAAACGCGCCCAGGACGATGTCGTGATCTTGCGCCAGTTCTCCTCGGCGCCGTCATCCAGATCGAGCCAGGCGATCGCGGGCCGCGGCGTCATCAAGGCGGCGACGGTGCGATCGCCCAGGCGAAACGTGCGGCGCACGATTTCCTGCTCGGCGACGTCGAAGACGCCGGCCGCTGTTCCTTGCTCGATCAGCACCTTCAATTCATCTTCAGTCACCGGCGGTTCGGGAGAATCGTGCACGCCCAGCAGACGCAGAACCAGGGAAGTGGAAAAACTAAGGAGGCGAACCGCCGGAAACGCCAGGCGCGATAGAAAGTGCATGGGAATGGCAACCTGGCTGGCGAGTCGCTCCGGGCTGCGCAGGGCCAGGCGCTTGGGTACCAGCTCACCGATGACCAACGACACGTAGGCCACCGACACCACCACGACGATCAGGCTGAGCACCCGGCTGTAGGGCGCCAGGAACGGGACCTGCTGCAGATAGCCGGCCAACTTCTCGGCCAGGGTGGCTTCACCAAAGGCGCCGGCGAAAATTCCCACCAGCGTAATGCCAATTTGGGCCGTGGAAAGAAACGCGGTGGGGTCATTGGCCAGCGTCAGCGCCGCCCGCGCGCCCTGCTCGCCGTCATCGGCCAGACTTTGCAGGCGCGCCTTGCGTGCGGACATCAACGCCGCCTCGGCGAGGGCAAAGATGCCATTGAACAAGATGAGTAAAATTAAAATGGCTAGGTTTGTCATTTGGCGGTTATTGGGCTTTGCGGTCAGGCTCGGCAGCCTTGCTGGCCGTCGTACTTCTATTTTACGGCTATTTTGCCGCGCACGCCATATTGTCGCGGGCAGAATGGGATCATCGAAACGACAGCGCGTCCCTTTGTCCCTTCTGTTTCAATCCTGGCCGCAGGTGTGTTAAAATAGCCTTCGTGCAACGCAGGAATGGGGAGTAGCCAGGAGGAAGGCATGACCACAAGCGAAATTGCAACCCTGTTCGATTACAACTATTGGGCCAACCATCGTGTGCTTGACGCGGCCGCCAGGGTGACGCCCGCGCAGTTTGTCGCGCCAGCCGGACTCAGCCACGGCAGCCTGCGCGGCGCGCTGGTGCATGTGCTCAGCGCAGAGGTTGTCTGGCGGCTGCGCTGCCAGGAAGGCATCTCACCCCCAGCCATGCTGCTGGAAACCGGCTTTCCCACCCTCGCTTCCCTGCGTGAGTTCTGGAGCGAAGAAGAAGAGGCCATGCGCGCCTACCTGGGCGGGCTGACCGCTGACGACATCACCGGCAACATTCGTTATCAGACCACCAAGCGCGTGCCGCACGAAAACGCGCTCTGGCATCTGCTGGCGCATGTGGTGAATCACGGCACCCAGTTCCGCGGCGAAGCAGCCATCGCGTTGACCGCGTATGGTCAATCGCCAGGCGACCTGGATTTCATCTTCTTCCTGCGCCAGAGGAAGGCCGCGCCTGCCTGATGCGCCCGCCTGGAATCTATCGGCGGGCATGGCCTTGACCGCTAACGGCCTGCTCCCTGTCGTTTCTTGAGCGGAATGCTCGGCGGCGTCAGGGCAGCACCACCAGCACGTTGACCAGGCTGCCATCGGTGGGCAGATTGATGCCGGGCTTCGTCACCGTCCAGCGGCCGGCCGGGCAGCCGATGGGGCTGTAGCGCACGATCAGATCGTCATAGTTGGAAGTCACGATCAGCAGGGCCTCGGGGTGGTTGTTGAGCAGGGGATGGTTCAGGTAGCTGTACCAGAAACCGAAGGTGCCATCGGTGCAGATATTGGCATTGGCGCCGCTGTGATTCACCTGGTGCTGGAAGACAGGCGTTGAACTATTGAGGCCGGCGCCGGTCACGCGCAGCGCACCGTTGGAGATTTGCAGGGCTGTCGTGGAAGCGCCGTTGCCATTGGCATGAATAGCCACCCCGTTCACTGAATGGCCGTAGACGCCAACGCCGCCGCTGCTGGCCGCATCGTTGATGCCATAGACGGCGTAGCCGGCCGGCGAAGACGACTGCCCGTAAACGCCGTAGGACTGGCCGCTGGTGGCGGCCGCGTAGCCGTCAACGCCTTTGCCGGTCGGGGAGTTGACGATGCCCCAAACGCCCACCGTATTGCCCGACGCAGCGGCCGCCCAGCCGATCACGCCGCTGCCGGCGGTTGAGAGCGCTTTACCGTAGACAGCCGTCGAAGTGCCGCTACCGGAGGTCGCGTAACCATAGACAGCGCGTCCATCGGACGAAGACGCCTCACCGTAAACCCCGTAGGTCACGCCGCTGGCCGCGGTGGCATAGCCGCGCACCCCTGCGCCGTCGGTGGAAACGGATTGGCCGTAGACGCCGGCGTTGATCCCCGAGACGGCGGAGGCCACGCCCCACACACCGCGGCCCGTTGTCGAGCTCGACTGCCCCACGACCCCATACGAGTTACCGCTTGCTGCGTACGCTGTGCCCGACACGCCGACGCCGCCGATCGTAAACGATTTACCGGCGACGCCGGTGGTTGTGCCGCTGCTGGCCGTGGCCGTACCCTCGACGCCCGTGCCGTTGGTCGCGCTCGTGGTGGCGCGCAGTCCATCGCCGGTCGTGTTGGCCAGCAGCAAGGGCGGGTTGGGACTGAAAGCGCCGGTAATGGTCAAGGTGTTGTTGCTGCCGGTCCAGGTCTGGCCGAGATGGTCGTGGTTGTTATCGCTGAGCCAGGTTCCGGTCTGATTCCAATGTCCACTGGTCAGCTGAATGTCCTGAATGTCTACAATCCCGTCGTGATTCACATCGCAGACGGGATCATAGACGCCGCCGGCGGTGCAGCCAACGAGGTGCGGCGCCGCGCTGGCAGCACTGGTCAGGATGACCAGCAGGCTGATGACCAGCGCCACGAAAACAAATCTACGCGTGTTCATGATTCGCTCCTTGTGAATGGATGGCGCACGATGCGCTCTTCACATTGTCATTCGAGGAGCGAGATCGTATCACCTGGATGACGTTTTCCCCAGGCCCGCCTGCCGCGCGAGGTCAATGGCCTGGCTGCGGTCGGCGACTTGCAGTTTGGCGAAGATGTTGGAGACGTGATTGCGCACGGTCTTGAGGCTGACCACCAGGCCATCGGCAATCTCCTGATTGGTCTTGCCGCGCGCCATCATGGTGAGGATTTCGCGTTCGCGGTCACTGAGTTCAGGGAAGGGCGGTTGCGCAGCCGCCGGCTGCTGGCGTACGGCAAAATAATGCACCAGCCGCTGGGCAATCACCGGCCCGAAGATCGCCTCGCCGTTGTGCACAGCGCGGATGGCGCGCAGCACCTCGCCCTTGTCGGCCCCTTTCAAGATATAGCCGCGTGCGCCGGCTTGTAACGCCGCAAACACCGAGTCGTTATCCTCGAACATGGTGAGCACCAGGACGCGGATGTGAGGCGAAGCCGTTACGATGGTACGCGTGGCCTCTATGCCGTTTCCCTCCGGCATCTGCAGGTCCATCAGCACGACGTCAGGCTGCTGGCCTGCGGCCAGGCGCACCGCCTCGGCGCCGCTGGCCGCCTCGCCCACGATGACCATATCGGCCTCACGGCGCAGCATGGCGCGCATCCCATCGCGGAAGGGAGCGGAATCGTCAACGATCAAAATGGTAATTCGATCCACAGATCTGCCTCCTTCTTATGCCGTCAGCGGCAACCAGAGATAAACACGCGTGCCTTGCCCTGGCGCCGACGTGATGGTACATTCGCCGCCCAGCTCGGCGGCGCGCTCGCGCATCGCCACCAGGCCGACGCCAGCCGTCACGGCGGTGGGCAGGCCGCAGCCATCGTCGCTGATCTCCATGTGCACGCGATCAGCCGCCGCGACCAGTCGCACCAGGCAAGTTTGGCTATGGGCATGGCGCACGACATTCGTCATCGCCTCGGCCGCCACGCGATAGAGCGCCACTTCGACCGCAGCGGGCAGGGGCGGCAACAGTTCCGGCGCTTCCACGCGGATGGTCAACTGCTGGCTTTGATAGCGCATGGCTTGCATGCGCAGCGCGGTGACCAGGCCGAGGTCATCGAGCGCGGGCGGGCGCAGATCGTACACCAGGCGGCGAATATCCACGATAGCGGCCTGGATGTCGCTCTTGAGGGCAAGCAGCATGGCCGCGGCCGCGGGCACATCGTAATCCAATTCGTCGCGCACCGCGTCCACCTTGAGGGTCAGGCTGGCGAGCGCGGGGCCAAGCCCATCGTGCAGGTCACGGCGCAGGCGGCGCCGCTCCTCTTCCCGTGCGGAAACCAGCCGCTCGCGCGCGTGCTGCAAGTCAGCGGCCAACCGCTGCGTCTGGCGCGCCTGCTGCACGGCCGCCAGCGCCACCCCAACCTGCCGGGCCAGGTCTTGCAGCAAACGCCAGTCTGCAGGCGCCAGGCGCTCGTCCGCCGCGCGCGGCGCGACCTGCAAGAGGCCAATTTCCTGCTGCTCATACAGCAGGGGAAAATCCACCAGCGCATAAACCGGTTGCTTCCCCCAGGCGGACAACGGCTCGCGGCGCGGCGTTTCGTCCGCCGCGCCCGCGGTGATCAGACTCAGCGCGACGTAGGGCAGCTTCAGGGTTTGCGCCAGCGTCTGCACGATGCTGGGCGCGACGGCGTCTGACGCCAGCGTGCCGCCCAGCTGCTGGCCCAGGTGTGAAACGACGGCATAGGGATCATCCCGTTGACCATACATCAGCCGATTTACTCCCCGTTGCAGGCGCTGGCGCAGCGGCTCGAACACAATCGCCACCACGCCGGTTCCCAGAAGCAGCGCCCACTGACTGTTCTTGATGGGCAGCACCCTGCTTAGCCCAGCCACTACCGCCAGATAAAGCCCCAGCGTCACCGCGGTCAGCGCGCCGTAGGCGAGGGTTCGATTGAGAACCAGGTCGACGTCGAAGAGGCGATAGCGCAGGATCGCGGCCGCAAATGACGCGGGCGCTGTCAGCGCGGCGACCCAGGTCAGTTCCTGGCGCATGGTCATGGCCTGCACAGAATCGGCAGATAGCCAGCCCATCGCGGCGAGCGCCATGGGAACCAGGGACACCAACGCGCCAAAGATCAACGCCAGGGCCGCCCCCAACGCGACCCACCTGGCCGGTTGACGCGCGGTCGGCGGCAGCGCGGCGATGTTGGTCAAAAAAAGAATGGCGGCCAGGATGCAGAGCGACAGCTGCAGCCGAAAGTAGAGGCCCATCATTGCGGCCAGCCTGGCCATCCAGTC